>NZ_JAMOKT010000039.1:0-71463 GCF_023656795.1 Parabacteroides caeci | reverse complement strand
ATCTGACAACAAATGTAGACAGCGACCTGTTACACGAGGATCTGTCACTTCTGAAAAATAATTAGAGGTATTCATTTTGCAATGATAAACTTTTTAGAGGAATTTTGGTGCGGTCGCCCTGTAAAAACATTCTAAAATAAGCTTATATGAAAAACATTATCAAAACGGGACTTGTCCTTTCGTCACTATTAGGTGCCTGGTATTATTGCCACACCGCTTCACAGAAAAGTTTAATAAACGATCTGGCATTTGACAATATTGAGGCACTAGCTGGAAATGGTGAAGGAAGCCATGAGAATTATGTATGTTTTAATTATGGTGAAGTTGATTGCTATGGAGATAAAGTAGAAGTAAAATACAGTGGTTTCAGTTTAGATTAATACATGAAAATTCTCCCCTCCATATTATTAATAGGTATTAGTACCCTTGCCGCCTGTTCCGGAAATCAGCAAATCCCTTTCCCCCGGTACGCTGACTTTCCGGAAACAAAGGCGATCAAGGCACAGGTCGCAGACCTGGATACTGTCCTGCTCCGTTACCCATTCCGGGTAGCGGTCAGGGATAGTATTGCCGTGGTGATGGACCTGCACAATATGGATCATTTCCTGCATGCTTTTACCTATCCCGGATGGAAGCATCTCGCCTCCTTCGGCAAACGCGGGGAAGGACCGGAAGAAATGCTTTCTGCTGAAAATATCCAATTCAACTCCTTAGACTCTTTATGGGCGATCGACGCCAATAAAATGGAGATTACACGTTGGAAAATATCTCCGGCTACCGGCTCAGCGGAGCGCGTCGAAGAGATCAAGCTGGATAAGAAATTAGTACGTTCACTGGACTTTCATACGATGGAATCAGGGTTTTTCATTCCGGATTACATGGGAGAGTTCAGGTATTGGGAAGTCGGCAACAATGGTAAGCCGGTCAAAAGTTTCGGGGAAATCCCAGGCGAAACGATCGATGAAAACACCGTTCGTCCGGCACTCGCTCAGGCATGGAGAAGTTTTATGGATTACAATCCCGACAACGGTATCCTGGCAATAGCTACCCAACTGGGGGAAGTATTTGAAATCTTCAATCTGAAAGATAACACTCATAAAGTCCTTTATGGTCCCGCAGGTGAACCGCAATACAAAACGGCAAAAGACGGCACAGGCGTTCCCACCGGAATTATGGGGTTTAGCGATATAAAGGTGACTAGCAAATACATCTACGCTGTTTTTCAAGGCATTAAGTTCGACGACAAAATTGCTGCTATCAAGCAAGGAAAAGAACCTGAAAATGGGGCAAAGTATATCTATGTATTCGATCTGGAAGGTAATCCGGTACGTAGGTACGAATTGGATCGTCGTATCAACAGTATAGATATCAACGAAGAAACAAACACGATCGTTGCCACCGAGGCGAAAAGCGATGATCCGATTATAGAATTTAAGATTTAGCAAACGATATGAAAGCCTTTTATCTTTACATATTATTAATAGCAACCACCTTCTTCTCCTGCCACAACGAACAGAAAGAGAAGGAAAATAAGATTGCGCATCTGGTCACTGAATGGCAAGGGAAACAAATACAATTTCCTGAAAACCTGACCTTCACACGCTATCTGAAAGATACTACGGATTTCCTAATCCCACAATCTGAATATAAGGTATTAATATATGTAGACTCTATCGGTTGCACCAGTTGCAAACTGCAACTTCATAAATGGAAGGAACTGATCGAATACACTGATTCAGTAACACAAAGAAAAGTTCCTTTCCTCTTCTTCATGCATCCTAAAGACGCCAAAGAAATACGTTACCTCCTGAAACGAGACGCATTCGATCGTCCTATCTGTATTGATATAGACGATCGACTAAACAAACTGAACAAATTCCCGGCAGACATAACTTTCCAGACATTCTTGTTGGATAAGGACAATAAAGTTGCTGTATTAGGAAATCCGGTACATAACACGGCTGTGAAAGAACTGTATCTGAAACAGATTACAGGTAAGGACAGTCCGAACAAAAATATACCTAAAACAACAGCCGAAACAACAAAGATAGAAATCGACTTCGGTACTTTCGACAAATCGGAAGTAAAAGAGACAACCATAGAAATAAAAAACACCGGGGACAATCCCCTTGTGATAGTGGACGTAAGTACCACCTGCGGCTGCACAGCAGCCACATACGACAAACGACCTGCGAAACCTGGAGAACCCCTTCGGGTAGGAATTAAAATGACACCGAAGGATACAGGTTTCTTCGATGAAGTCGTTACGATCAAGTACAATAGTATTAACAATCAACCTGTCAAAGTAAAGATAAAGGGGAATGTTCAGTGATCGAACAAATAAAAATTTACTGTACCCCATCAAGAATGTACAGGCAAACTCTATAACAGTAGACACAGATAGAAAATTAACTTATTTATAATCCAATAAAAGATTAAGATCATGAAGAAAAAAATCTTAGGGGCAGTTCTCATCGCTGCTATGGCTGTTGCAACCAGCTGGAATTTCAACCAGAGCAAAAATGAAATGGAATTTTCGGATTTAGCCTTAGCAAATATTGAGGCTTTAGCAAATAATGAAGGTTCAAGTAGCATGTGTGTTCCTATGATTGGTGCAACCTGCAGCTATACTGAAGGAGGGCAAACCTATACACTCTATGATTATATTGAAATATAATCTATTAGACATACAAATATTGCGTTTAATCAGAGAGTGAGTTATAATGAAACAAAAGGGGGGCTACCTGATAGCCTGAGAAACTTTATGGTAAACTCCCCTAATGCTCCCCTAAAAAAGAAAGGAGGTGTATCAAAATCAATAGTTAGTCACCACCAGAATGATACGGGTGTCATTCGACTATCTTAATCCGAACAACAGTAGACAAAGATAGAAAATAGCCTGGTTAAATAAGGGATAAAATAAATAATTTAATAATTACAAATATGAGAAAATTATTTGGAATCGCAGTTATCGCAGCTGTAGCTGCTACTGCTGCAAGCTGGAATTTCAGCCAGAGTCAAAACGAGGTGGAACTGTCAGGCTTAACATTAGCTAATGTGGAAGCACTAGCTAAATACGAAATCGAAGTAGGAGTACCTTGCATTATATCAACTGCAACGTGCTACGAAATCAATGATGATTTAGGTCATACTATTATACCTGGATACAAATAATAATTATCCCGATAAAATTATTATTACTTCAATTTCTAAGGGGAGTTTATTGTAACTCCTCTTAGCATTAATATAACATATATGAAAATCAATAACATCTCAGCAATTATCCTATTCTTTATGTTTCTTTTATCTTGTGAACATAAAGAAACTGATCCAAAAAGTCATTTTAAACATACATTTAATATAAAGGCTAAAAAACTCAATATCGATACTTACAAATTAAATTCTTTTGGTAGGATGATTCCATTTGAAGATCATCAATGTATAATTAAAGAAAACTACTTAGGACAATCTCTTTTAGATAAAATTTATTATACAAAAGATAGCCTCCAATCATTTGCAGAACTAGGAGAAGGACCAGATGAAAATATTATGCCACGTTTAATGCAGAAAAAGGATAAGTCAAGCGTTAATATATTTGATCTACAAAAAAAGCAAATAATAACAAAAGATTTATCAAAAAACATTTCAGATATAACAAAATTGAAATGTATGCCTCTTTCGATAATACAAACAAAATATGGATATATAGTTTCAGGCCTTTTGGATAAAAATGAAAATGATAATAATAGATATGCAATATTAAACAATGAAGGGGAATTTATAAAATCTTTTGGGGATTTTCCAAAAGATGGAAATGAATCTGGAATTAAAAGTAAAGCACTTGCTTATCAAGGTTGGATGGTTTATAATCCATTATTAGATAGGTTTGCATCAGTAACATCATCAGGGGCCATATTCGAATTATATCAAATAAGCGCAACCCCTAATCTTATAAAAAGTTATCACGATATATATCCTATATATATAAACGACAGTAGTCCAGGAATTAACAGCATTAAACATGGACAAGAAAATGTTATTGGTTATACAGATATATATGCAACCGACAAATACATCTATACTTTATATTCCGGAAAAAAATTAGCGCAACATAATAATGAAGGAATGATGAATGCTATGCTAAGTAATAATATTCTTATATATAATTGGAATGGAGAGTGTGTATGTAGACTATTTTTCGATAAAAAACTATTTAATATTTGTATAACAGATAATAATAAGGAATTAATTGCAATAGGGTGGGAAAAAGATTTCTGTCTATATTCTTTTGACTTATCGAAAGTTCTCTGATTTCATTCAACCAAAAAGTCATTATTTTAATAAATATTTTTATGTAATGAAAAATACGATCTTCTTCTTGTTATTATTCTGTATTTCTTGTACTAAACAAAAATCAGATTTATTAATTCTACCGGATGAAACCCCTATCAAAAGCATTGATTATCCGAATGAAATTGTAATGAGTTACCCTCTATGCATCGAAATTATAAATAATAATTTGTTCCTGCTTATGCACAAAGGAGAAGATGTCATAAAAATAGTTGATACAGACAATGGTAGCGAAATTAAACACGCTGGTAAATTTGGAAGTGCACCAGAAGAATTTATACAGCCCAATTATTGGGGATTTGATAAAAACAATAACATACTTATATATGATTTGATGTTAAAAAAGCTTAGGAAATATAATTGGGAAGAAATTGTTAACAATACTGAATTAACCATAGCTAAAGAAATTCCATTGAAAAGTACTAATGCACATATTACTAGCGGAAAAATATTAAATGACAACTGTTTTGTAGGTTCTGTCTCTTTTGGTATATCCGAACCTTTAATAGTTCTTGATAATAATTTAAGTATTATAGATAGTTTAGGAGAAGTTCCTGATAATAATCACAAAAGTACCAATATGACCTCTTATGTAGGTAATATTGATACCCATAACAGCAAATTTGTATTTGTTATGGCATCTTTAGGCTATATCGCCTGCTACCAACAACAAAAAGGAGGTAGTGAACTACTTTGGGATCATTACATAGAAAAACCGGTTTATAAAGGTGATCAATTGGACAGAAAACAGTTAAAACTGGGTTTTCCTGATGTGAAAATAACCAAGAATTACATTTTTTGTAGTTATTTCGGTGAGGTTTTAAGCAGAGAAAAACTTAAAACACTCAAACCCCGTAATATTTTGGTGTTTGATCACAAAGGAAATTTATTAAAAAATTTAAGATCAGAAAGAAGCGTTGGTAGAATTGCTGTTTCAGAAGACGAAAAAACATTATATACAGTGACGGAAGAGCCCGAAATTGCAATTATACGATTTGATATTACTAATTTATTAAACTAAATATATGAACAAGTATACATTGCTTTTATGTGGTATATTGTTTGCGTGCAATAATCCACAAAAAGAAATAACTAAAGATGTTTCTTTTAAAATAAAATTAAGTTCCTTGATAGAAAAAGGAAATGCTGAAAATATAAGCTTAGAAAAATGGGGTAATAAAATTAAATTCATTCCATTAGAAACAAATGATTCTATTCTTATTAAATCCATTAATAAGATTGTGCAAAAAAATGATAAATTATTAATTGTACACACTCAAAGAGCTTCTATCTTTGATCTAAAAGGTAAATACTTATATGATATAAGTCGTAGAGGTAATGGTCCAGAAGAATATACAAGCTTAAAATCCTTAACTGTTAAAAATGATACTATATTCATTAAAGAGGGTAATAATCGGATAAAATTATTTAACTGGCAAGGAGGATTTATTGGACAAATTTCTACACCAGAACTACCTATTCTTGATTTATACCCAGTTCCAAATATGGATGTATTCTTAGGGCACATCCCCAACCGTACCGGGCAAAATAAAAACAGACTAGTTATTTTCCGTGATACAACCATATTGAATTTAATCCCTACCTCTTTGACGTTTGAGCGTGCAGACAAAAGTTTAGTCATTACAACTCCTTTAGAAATGAGAGCTTTCGATGGTAACGTATTTGCGTTCAAAGAACTTTTTAATAACACAATTTTTCAGATTAAACCGGATTATTCTCTATATCCATATGCAATAGTAGATTTAGGAAAGAATAAAGCTGACGAAGGATATCGTTTCACATTAACTCCAAACATAGTTACCCAAAAAAAATTTGATATATTCAACGGTAAAATTGCACTTACTGCTATCGGAGAAATAAACGATATCATTTATATGACACCTTACAATATTATGGATAAACCTTATACATTCAGTTTCGATAAAAAAAGTGGAAAAGCTTATTATCAGAAAATAACATACCCAGAAAATCATTTTGAATTGAAAGAAGGTAGTATCTTCACTCCTTCTTTTATCTCTACCGATAGTAAGTATCTAATCGATTTTGAATCTACAAACAATGAAAACAATCCTATAGTCGTACTGGTCGAACGTTAATAATGAACTATAAATTGAATGATCATGAAAACTTATATTCCTTTCTTTGTTTTCTGTATCCTTATCTCTTGTTCTACGCCTCATCAAAAGAAAATCAGCTTGGAACAGGCGCTTTCCTTTGCTGGAGAGAACAGAATAGAATTGGAAAAAGTTTTCGAACATTACAAAAATGATTCGCTGAAATTGAAAGCAGCAGAATATCTAATCACAAATATGCCCCTGCATTTTTCCAGAGTCGAATACTACTTGTCGCCGGAAGGTAAACAATATATACCGGATATTGTTTGCTTTCCGGATAAGGACGCTGTAAAAAAGCATTGCGACTCGCTACGGAACAGAGGATACACAATCCAGGGAAATAACATTTATGACAGTAAAACACTCAAAAGCGATTTTTTGATCCGGAATATCGATCTGGCTTTCCTGGTTCGGGAAAAGTCTTGGGCAAAAGATATTCCTTTCGAGGATTTTTGTCGGTATATTCTCCCTTACAGGACTCAAGTAGAACCCGTTTCCAACATGCGTCGGGAATTCATGGAAAAATATTTACCTCTGATTGATTCGGGAAAAGTTAACAATGCCATTGATGCCTGCAAAATAATCAATTCACAATTAATGAAAGAGTTGGTTTATAAAGATACTGGTTCTCCCCTCTATCCTACCGTCGAAAGCACATATCACTCCGGCAGAGGTAGTTGTGAAGATTTGTGTAACTTGGCTACATTATTAATGCGTGCTGTAGGCATTCCTGTTGCCGTACAACTTACCACCTGGACCAAAATGGATTTAGCACACAGTTGGGGTGTTGTATTGCATGATGGAAAGTTTTATAATTTCAGCCCAGTCTACGGTCAACCTGACACATATAGAGAAAAACTTGAAACTACCAGCTATCTGAAACCCGCCAAGGTATATCGGTTGTTATTTGATCCCGAATTTAAGGAAACCGATATTAAAGACGACGGTTATATCACAAATCTGAAAAGTCCACTATTAAGAGATGTGACAAAGGAAGAAGGATATCAGGTTCTGGATATTTGTATCGAGACAGACAAACCTGTATCTTCTTCCATAAAACAGATTTACCTCTGTACATACAATGATTATGATTGGAAACCACTTGCCATAGGTAGCCGAAAAGGTTCTACATGCAGATTTAAAGATATTGTAGGTAATAATGTTTTTATTATTGCCGAAGCCTCAAACACACAGTCTTTACAGTATATTACCGCTCCTTTCATCTTAAAAAAAGATGGCGACATTCATAAATTAATTCCTCAAAAAGAATTAAGTCAATCCTTCACGTTCAACAAACGTAAAGATAAATTAAATCAAAAACATACGTTACATTACTGGGACGCAGACAAAAATGGGTTTATCTCTTTAGAAGAGATGAGTTCGACAGATACAACACAGACGTACAATCAAATACCGAAAAATGCTCTATTATGGTTTACTGTTCCGGAAAGAATACTGAATCAAAGGGTATTTTATATTGAAAACGACAGTATAAAATATTAGTCACCATATGAAAAAGCAACCCCATAAACTGATCAATAAAGTCATTGACATTGTCTTCTGGCTATGTATGACAGTGACTCTATGGTTTGTTTTACAGGTATTTATCTTTGCCTCTTTCAAAATCCCCAGCGATTCGATGGAACCGGGATTAATTACAGGAGACAATATACTTGTCTGGAAACCAACCATTGGACCTCGCATATTCAACCTGTTTGCCTCCATGAGAAACGAACAAACAGAGATTTATCGCATTCCCGGTTTCAAAAAGATAAAACGCAATGATATTCTGGTTTTCAATTTTCCGCATCCAAACAGTTGGGATAAAATTGAAATGCATATACTCAAATATTATATCAAACGGTGTGTCGGAATACCGGGAGATACCTTATCCATCCGAAACGGATTCTTTCATGTGGAAAGCGTACAAACGCCTCTCGGCAACATGGAGTCACAAAAAGGAATAGCTGCGACTGAGAAATTTCAAGACGGTATATTCCAGAGTTTCCCATTCGACAGCATCATCGGTTGGAACATCAAAGATTTCGGACCGCTCTATATACCGGCAAAAGACGATTCCATTACTTTAGATCGTACAAACTTCCGGTTATATAAAAAGCTGATCGAATGGGAACAACAGGGTAGTCTTCAATACAAGGATTCTACGACTTTTCTTAATGGAAAGCCGATCTACGGATATCGTTTCCAAGAAAACTATTATTTCATGGCAGGCGACAAAGGCATGAACTCACAGGATTCACGCTATTGGGGATTACTACCTGAAGAATATATCGTCGGGAAAGCATGGATTATATGGAAATCGGTAGACCCATATACGGATAAATTCAGATGGGACAGATTTTTGAAAATTATTCACTAATAGAATTGATTATAAAGCAATTCCACCATATATGTATCAAAATTACAGTAATATGAAATTAAATCTGTTTGCCACAATTGTACTTGGGCTGTATCTGTTTCTTTTATCGGGATGCAGCAACACCAACAATAGACAATTGGAATTAGCCTTACAAACCGCAGGAAATAACCGGCAGCAACTTGAAAAAGTTATACAACATTATAAAGGAGATAAACAAAAAGAAGATGCTGCAAGGTTTCTGATACGGAATATGTTGGGAAAATACTATCAGGAAGGAGATCGAATTGATAAATTCCACCAGTTTATCGACTCTGCATACCAGATAAAACAAGAAGAATACGACCAGCAGACTATAAATGACACTTATAGGACAAACAACAAACACCAACAAGACGACGCTAAGCAACAAGCTGACTTGCAACAACTAAATGCAAATTTCCTGATTACACAGATAGATGCAGCTTTTCAAGTATGGCAAAAACCCTGGAACAAACATCTTTCTTTTGATGAGTTTTGCGAATGGATACTCCCCTACCGGATTGGAAACGAATTGCCGGAGATATGGAGGGAAGAATACTATAATGCCTTTGCCGGATTATTAACGGATAGCATATTGACTGCCCGCGATGCCTGTATTGCCATCAACAATGAACTGATTAAATTACCGATCCATGTCTTTAACGATTTCCCAAAACCGGCGGACATAAAACCCAGTAGCCTTATCCATATAAAATTCGGTTTATGCGGGGACTATACCAATCTGGCAATATATGCCATGCGTTCAATCGGGATACCTGTTACGACAGGAAATATTCCGCATTGGGGACATAGCAATAATAGCCACGCGTTCAACCTTCTATATGGCGAAGACGGAAACTATTATGATTTTGCTGGAGGTGAGCACCATCCGGGAGATCATCTCAAACATTTTGATGGCATACCGAAAGTATATCAGAAAACATTTTCCGTACAACAGACCTCTTTAGTGATGACAAATACATCTAAAGAAGAACTTCCTGCATTCTTCAAAAATCCTTTCATGAAAGATATTACGGAGCATTTTCCTGCTATTCATCCGCAGACCGTATCCGTTCCATTGAATAGAACCTGCAACAATAAATATGCCTATCTATGCGTATTTGATCCGCAAGGGTGGTTCCCGGTAGATTGGGGAAAGATATCCGATAAGAAAGTGACATTCAACCATATCGGTCCTGATATTATCTATCAGGTCAACAGTTATGAGGATAACTCTTTGCAACCGTTAAGTTCTCCCTTTGTCGTCGATTCCACCGGAAAGGTTACTATTTTCGAATGCCGGAGAGAAAAAGAAGACCTGTACCTCGAACGCAAATACCGCGAACCCAAACATCTCGAAGCCATACCTCCGGCATTCGTTGGTGGCAGATTCCAGGGATCGGATTATGCGGATTTCCGGATAGCGGAAGATTTATATACGTTCACAGAAGCTCCAAGTTTCAAGTATACCACTATCGAGGTGAATCCTAAAAAGAGTTACAAATATTACAGATACCAGTCTTCTCCCAATCTACGGGGAAATATGGCTGAACTGGAATTTTACGATACAAATAGTCAGCAAATACTAAAAGGGGAAATTATCGGAACAGACAACACCAGCATCTACAACCCGCATGCAACCAAATATAATGTATTCGACGGAGACCCTCTCACCTTCTTCCACACACGCGACAGCATGAGTTGGGCAGGTCTGGCATTATCCAAGCCGGCACATATTAACAAAATACGCTATATCATCCGGAATGATGACAACGGAATACGAAAAGGTAATCTCTATGAACTTTTCTATATAGATGAATCGGGGGCATGGGCCTCTGCCGGAAAACAAACGGCAGAGCAGGATGAATTATTAATATATAAACAGATCCCCCAAGGTACTTTATACTGGCTACGCAATCATACCAGAGGAAAAGAGGAACGGATATTTACGTATGAGGAGGGGAAACAGGTTTGGTGGTAAAAATAAGTCATAATTATTCAACACAATATTTTCAAAGCTTATAAAGAATGAATATCTTTACGGACAGACTGAAAGATAGAAAATAGTCTGATTAGATAATCTGTAAAACTAACAATTGAAATTGTATAAAGATATGAAAAAGATTTTTGATATCATGACGATTGCAGCTGTAGCCACTACAGCTAGCTGGAATTTCAGCCAAAGTCTAAATGAAGTGGTACTGTCAGACCGGCTAATGTCGAAGCATTAGCTCGTAATTTGTGTTAAACTTATACGAGATTATAAAACACTCCATCCACCATTTTTACTTTTATTATAATGAAATACTTAATACTGTCATTATTAGTCATACTATCTTTTTCATGTTCAATGAAAGAACAAATAGATAATGTAAAGATTATTTCCTTTGATGATGAAACCAATATTGACATCAAAGATAAAATTACATGCAAATTCATTCCTCTTGAAACCACAGACAGTTGTCTATTTGGTGATATCTTTGCGATTAATATTGTTAACGACAAAATATACACCATCAATAGGAAAGGGAATTATCTATTAGTTTTTGATATATCCGGAAAATTCATTACACAAATTGGAAGAAGAGGAAATGGGCCAGGTGAATATATGTCATTAAATAATTTTCATATTGACAAAGAAAAACAAACAATCACCCTGGCAGACTCATATCAAGACAAATTATACCATTACAATTTGAATAATTACAAATACGAAAATGGGCAAACAACATTCTATTTTTCTGATTGTTGTTGGTTACCTGACGGAAATATTGCCTGGGCATTCCATGGAGGATACAATACAGGAAAAAGAGATCCACATTACATAAAAATAACGGATTCTCAACTAAATACTATAAAACTTTTATACCCTACAAATTTCACACCGGAATCTCCAATGGTTCCTGGAAGACTCTTCTATACATTCAATCAAAAATGTTATCTCAATATCCCTTATATACCAACAATATATGAAGTAACATCTGAAAAATTAATACCGACATACCAAATAGAACTCGAAAAACAAAAATTTGCATCACCGGAATGGTTAAAAGAAAATGCAGAAAAGAACCTTTATGGCACAATATCCCAAACTAATTACATTTCTGGTCAACAAATTCAAGAAACAGACGACTATATTTGTATTGAATATTACGCCAAAGGTTTGAATTCGCACATCGGATTTTATAACAAGAAGACCGGCGAATCTTTTAAATACAAAAAATCAGATTTTATAAAACAGACAGGATTAACTGGTTTTTTTCAACTTAAAGGAACATATGAGAATTACTTCATATTTACAATGCTACCTGATGCATTAAAAAACAGTTATACTACTATTCCTAAATTAAAGCCTATCATTGAGAACATAAAAGAAGATGATAATCCGATTCTTTGCCTAGTAAAACTTAAATAAAAAAACAACAAATATGAAAAACACATTAAGATTTTGCTTATTTCTCTTTATTGTATGTTCTTGCCAAAATGGAACTATCATCAAAGATTATACTATATCTACTAAATCGGATATGCTATCAGATGGTATAATTCTATTCTCTAAAAATGAGAATTGTTATTTGTATGATTAAAAAATAACGGATAACTTTTACTTATTCCTTGATGAGAAAAGCGATACAATACTCAGAGTATACAAACAAGATAATATATCACAAACTTATAGCAATATATCCAGAAATTCTGAAAAATATATTTTTTTGAAACCTTTATTCACAAAGGAAATACATATGGAACCAGAAGATATGGACATGACCTTTGTAGTTGACAACAACTTGTATTACAAAAATATAGACCTTCATACTCAAAATGAAAATATAGAAATAAACATATTAAAATCATTGAAACTAGGCAATACCTTCAGTCGGGATTTCAATATCACAACTAAAGAGACATACGCTATTCCGCTAAATAGAAACACAAAAAACCCATTTTACTTCTTTAATCCGGATTCTGATTATTACTGGGTAGATCTATCTCCCTCTATAGAAAAAGTGGTACCTAAAGATGTTTTATCGTATACAAATACTATTTGCCTGAACGAAAGTCAAAACACAATTGTTTCTGCTTATCGGTTTACCAATTATGTATCTTTCTACGGATTAGACGGAACATTAAATATGACTGTTAAATTTGGAGAAACACCTGTCATCCCCATAGTTAATCCTGACCGGAATGAAATAGATGTCAGAAATACTCCTAAATGCTTTACCTATATTTGCGGAACACCACAATACGTTTACTGCTTATATGATGGTTCTTCTGATTTCACAGCTCCCTCAAAAATAGCTATTTTCCAATGGAATGGAAAACATATAGCCACTTGGCAGGCAAACCGTAATCTACAAGCAATAGCTGTAGATAAAAATGATAAGTATATTCTAGCCATAGCATCCAACAAAGATGGACAAGATATTATTAAATATGACTTAGAATAATGTATAAATAAACAAACACATATGCCGACCATTCAGACGATCAGAAAACCTGCCACCTCGGTACGCAAAGGTAAATTACCAGATCCTAATACATACAAAATTGTATATATCCTGGTGGATCAGTATCTGGGGGGGGGGACGATTCACATCCAGAGGTATATTTTGATCCAGGTAATAATAGCTATTGCTTTAAATAAATCTAATTAATTCTTATCATAATGAAATACTTTATACTCTCATTATCAGTATTCTTATTATTCTCATGTTCTAAACAAGAACAAGTAACTGATACTAAAAAAATTATTTTTAATGAAGAAGCTAATCCGGACTTTTTCAATACTCTCACATGCAAGTTCATTCCATTGGAAACAAATGACAGTTGTTTGTTTAATGATATCAAAGAAATCCAAATTGTTGATAACAATATATATATTATTGACAATAAAAGAAGTAAGTTACTCGTTTTTGATATTTCCGGTAAATTCATTACCCAAATCGGTAATTTAGGAAATGGACCTGGAGAATATCTAACACCTTCAAACTTCAATATTGACAAAGAAAAACAAACTATCACAATTGCAGATGTAGGTCAAAGTAAACTCTTATATTACGATTTAAATAATTATCAATACATAAATAGTCAAAAGGCATTCTATTTTTCTAATTGCAGCTGGTTACCAGATGGAAATATAGCTTGGGCAAAAGAAAATTGTTATGATTCAGGTAAAAGAGATCCACATTATGTAAAAATAACAGATTCTAATTTAAACACTGTCAATTTATTATATCCTACGGATTTTAAACCTGAGTACTTAATGGTTGCCGGATCATTCTTTTATACATTTAACCAAAACTGCTATCTTAATTTACCTTTCATTCCAACAATATATAAAGTAACTTCTCAAAAAATAACACCAGTTTATGAATTAGATTTTGGCAAACAAAAATTCGCATCAATGGAATGGTTAAAAAGGGAGGCTGAAAAAAATTATTATGGAACAATATCCAAAACAGAATATATATCTGCACAAACAGTAAAAGAAACAGATGACTATATTTGTGTCGTATATTATGTACAAGGTCTAAATGCATATATTGGTTTTTATAATAAAAAAAATGGCGACTCTTTTAGATGCAAAGGCTCCGATTTCACAAAATATACTGATGTATACGGAATTAGCCAAGTCAAAGGGACATATGATAATTATTTCTTATTCTCCATGTTAGCTTGTACACTAAAAACATATAAAAGTTCTCTACCGGAATTACAACCCATTATCAAAAATATAAAAGAAGATGATAATCCAGTCATTTGTTTATTAAAGTTCAATTAGAATTAAATAAAGGTTGTATATGATATATATATTATTATTTCCACTTCTATTATTAAATCTAAAACAATGAAAAAAGTATTTATAACAGGAATAAACATACTATTAGCCGTTTTTCTTATGGCTTGCGCTTCATCGGATAGTAAACGTCTGGAGCAAGCACTCTTGTTTGCCGGGGATAACCGGGGCGAACTGGAAAAGGTATTAAGCCATTATGAGAATAATCCGGAAAAACTGGAAGCTGCCCGTTTCCTGATCCGTAATATGCCCCGATGGTACGGATATGAAGGATGGCAACTGGATTCTATCAAACCGGTATTGATACAAAAAGATAAAGGAGAAGCCGTTCCTAAAGAGGTGATAGCAAAATGGCAACGGGTTTCTTTCTATTCACTGCCGAAAGTATATGACGCCAAAGTGATCACGGCTGATTACCTGATCGAGAATATCGACCTAGCCTTCGATGTATGGAAAAGGTATCCATGGAACCGGAATCTGGGATTCGATGATTTTTGCGAACTGATCCTTCCTTACCGGATCGGAGACGAACCGTTGTCATCCTGGCGGAAGCTGTACCATGATTATTATACGGCCATACTCGACTCGGCTTATCAGGGGAATGATGTGATTGAAGCCTGTAAAGCCGTCGATAAAGATCTGAAAAGAGTTTATTACCGTTGGAATACGGATTTTAGCATACCTCATCAAAGTGCGGACTTCCTGTTCTATCATCGTGTCGGTTTCTGTAGGGAGGCTTGCGATGTCACACTTTATGCCATGCGTGCCTGCGGTATTCCTGTCGCCAGTGAATATTTTGTTTATTCTCCTGAATACCAACATCCTCACTTCTGGACAGTGCTACGCGATACGACCGGAAAGTTCATCCAGTTCGGTTTCAATGAGTTTGAAGCATCCCGCATAAATCCGGGTACCGACGGTAGAAAAAGAGGGAAAGTCTACCGCTACTGCTTCGGAGCACAGGATGAACTGTTTTCCGGAATTACAAAAGATAATAAAGTGCCGGCCTTATTCAGGGATCGCTTTATCAAAGATGTGACAGCCAATTATTTCGGTGAGAATAAAGTATCCGTCTCCGTGCAGTCTGCATACGAAGATTATATCTATCTGGGCGTTTTCAGTCCGGGCGGATGGATTCCGGTCGATATCGCACACAACAACAAGGGAAATGTGACTTTCCGGAATCTGGAACCTGATGTTATTTACCAGCCTTTGATCTCGGACGGGCAAAACCACCGGGCGGCAGGTTTTCCGTTTATTTATAAGAATGAAACAGTTCATTTGCTAAAGCCGGATACGACTTCCATGAAAAAAGTTGTACTGAAAAGAAAAATGTCGCTTATGCCAACTATTGCCGAATTTCTTTATCGGGCCATTATCGGATCGAAAATAGAAGTGAGCACAGAGCTTTCTTTTACCCGACCGGATCTGGTATATCAGTTCAATGATACATTGAATTATAATTATTACGAACTGACTCCACCGGATATTAACAAGAAATACAGATACATAAAATATATCGCTCCATCAGGAAAACAAATGGAACTTAGTGAGCTTTCTGTTTTCAAAGATTCCTTATGCAAAGAACAGATTCCATTAAAACGAATGAATGATATAGAACCTGTACGGGCATTGGATCATATAACAGACGGAGACATACTCAGCTATTTTCAGGCAAGAGATACTTCTTGTTTTATCACATATGATCTGGGAAAAATGACAACGATTGGAAAAGTCGTTTTCTCACCACGAAATGATGACAATTATGTCTGGCCGGGAGATGAATACGAGCTCTTCTATCAGGACGGAGTAAACGGGTGGAAATCGCTCGGGGTTCAAACGGCTACCGGCTGGGAACTGAAATATCGTGCCCCGGACAATGCGTTGTTATGGCTGCGCGACCGGACCAAAGGACGGGAGGAACAGGTGTTTATTTATAAAGAGGGGAAACAGTATTTTACGGTTGATTTATGAAATACAGACAATATATAAGTTACTCACTGCTAGCCATCAGCGGAGTTTTTCTGCTGTGCACCGTTTTTGCCACAGACACAGGGTTGGCTAACGGGCTGGTCACAGGGAAAGTTCTTTGGTTTCATCTGGCGATGTTGTTGTTGGCAACATGTAGTCTCGTGGCAGCTATTCTGACGAAACCGGTAAAACCGTTTGTCTTTTCGGTCGCAGACGGATTGGTGTTGGTTTTGGCGGTTATCGTTGCACTTACTTATAACCGGCAACTGGATCCCGAACCGGAGAAAATGCTGTTTGGCGGGCAATTAGTCGTATTGTGGTTTCTGCTGCGGTTCCTATTGACCGGATGGCCGCAGTTACAGCTATTTTTCCTGGCGGTGGTTGTTGCGACCGGAGGGATTGAAGCCGTGTCAGGAATGCGGCAGTTACATGGATTCGAGGGATCTAACCATTCCTTGTTCAAGCTGACCGGGGATTTTTATAATCCGGGACCTTATTCGGGGTATCTCGCAATCGTTTTGCCGGTTTGCCTGTGGATGATTTTGGAATGGGGGAAGGAGAAGAGAGCGCACAGCCGTGCGTCTCTACGGTATTTGGGATGGATCGGTTTGCTGGCGATCATCGTCGTGCTTCCTGCCGGAATGAGCCGGACGGCATGGATAGCGGCTGCCGTCTCATGCGGATGGGTGTATTGGGTGCAACGGATCGGATGGGAAAAGACTAAAAGATACATGAATGGAAACCGGACCTTAACTATCGTATCTTCTATTTTGATCCTGATCTCCATAGCCGGTGCATTGGCGGGTATTTATCTGCTAAAAGCGGATTCTGCCAATGGCCGGCTACTTTTATGGAAAGTGACGGGGCAAGCTATCAGGGAACAGCCCTGGGCAGGAACCGGGACGGGTAGTTTTCCGGCTGCTTATGCAGAAGCACAGGCGGAGTATTTTACTTCGGGAAAGGCTTCGGAGACAGAGATGATGGTTGCCGGATGTCCTGAATACGGATTTAATGAATTCTTACAAATTGGTTTGGAACAGGGGCTGGTGGGTTTAATGGTTTTTGTATTGTTGTTAAGCTATTCTTTGTTCCGGGGGTAAAAAACAGACAGGCGGGAGCGGCCGGAGGGATATTGGCGCTGATGGTGTTCAGCCTGGCATCGTATCCGTTGCAGTTGCCGGAGTTCTGGGTGGTGTTGGTGGTGTTGATGGGGGTGGCTAATAGTAATACTCCGGTTGACGCTGACACACCCCCTACCCCCTCTCGAGAGGGGAGGAAGATACTTTCTGTCGCTATGATAGGGGTGCTGGCTATATGTTGCGGGTGGATTTTCCGGCAGCAGAAAGGGTATTATGAAGGATATAAAAAATGGAATACGTTGAAGATGTTGTATAATAGTAAGGCTTATGAGGCGGCAGGTGAAGGATATGAGGAACTGGTGCCGTTGATGGGACATAAACCGGAGTTGCTGTTCGAGGCAGCACAGTGCCTGAGCAAATCGGAACGGTTTGAAGAAGCGAACTGGTTGTTGGAACGGGCAATGAAATTGAGCGGTGATCCGATGATACATTATATGGCGGCAAAAAATGAGCAGTCGATGGGAAACTATCAAAAAGCGGAAAATTTATTGCTGCACGCGATCGACATGTTACCGGAACGGATCTATCCGTATTACCTGCTTACCAAACTTTACTCGGAACCAGGATTCTTTCAAAAAGACAAGTTCCTCAAAGCGGCAAATGCCGTACTGGAAAAGGAGCCAAAAGTGAAAAGCACGGCTATCCGGGAAATGCGGGAAGAGGTCAAGATATTAATTCAAAACAGAAAATAAATTTCATTCGGCATAATATTTTCAATAGGTAAGAAGTTTTTTATATCTTTACAAGCAAGGTGATTAAGCAAAAATACCTGAATTGAAATCTATCAGTGAAAATATAAGTGAAGAAGATAATCCGGTTATATGTTTGATGAAATTAAAGTAATATGAAAAGCATTTATACAATCTTAGTTATGTTCCTGACAATAATGGCTGGATGCGGTGGTAACAAAAAATCTGGTTGTCAAAAGGAAGACTCTGATGCTATTACTATACCGGATACTTTTATTACGATTGACGTTAGTAAAAAATATCCTCTAAAAGAGTTAATTCTTCAGGATATTATGGATGTGGAATATATTGCATTAGAATCCACGGACGAATTTCTTTGTCAAGGCATCGTACAAGCCATAGGTAAAGAAATCATATTAGTAAAAAATGTCATCAACGATGGCGATATCTTTATCTTCGACCGAAATGGCAAAGGTTTGAGAAAGTTTAACCGGAAAGGGCAAGGTTCTGAAGAATATATATTCAACCTAAGTGCTTTCATAGATGATAACAGCGGTGAAATATATATTGATGAAATAATAAGAAACGTTCTGGTATATGATTTTCAGGGGAATTTTTTAAAAAGTATCCCCAGAGACGATAACAAATGGATTAATGCAACGAATTACAACCAGGATTATTTGATTGCCAGGGAATCTCCTTCCATCCAGATACAAAATAAAACGGATAACCAACGTTTTGTTATCATTTCCAAACAAGACGGGAACATTGCCAAAGATTTTCGAATCTATTTTAAGAAGAAAGTAGAATGGGGAATAACCAACCGCGCAGGAAATGCAGGGGGTGCTCCTCGTCTTTATCCTATCGTTCCTTACGATGATAGTTGGTTGCTAACGGACCCCTCGTCCGATACGATATTCAAACTCTCACCGGATTACAATCTGACTCCTTTCATAGCCAGAACACCATCTATACAATCGATGAAACCAGCCGTATTCCTTTTACCATGTATATTTACCGATCGCTACTATTTTATGGAAACAGTAACGATGAATGCCGACATTTTAAGAAATGAGAAATTCCCAAAGACACATTTAATGTATGACAGAATAGATAATACATTATTCGAATATACTGTATTCAATGATGATTTTTCTGAAAAAGTCCCCGTGAACTTAACTATGCAGGAAACTACAAATAGTGAAATCGCCTTTTGTCAAAAATTAGAACCTCACGAACTTATTGAGGCTTACGAAAAAGGGCAATTAAAAGGGAAGTTGAATGAAATTGCTGCGGAGTTGGAAGAAGATTCAAATCCCGTAATTATGCTGGTAAAATATAAAAAATAACTTCTATACCCTTCCATTCCCTCCTATTCCCTTTTAAACCCATCTATCTCCATCTAAACCGTTTTTGTGTTTCGGCTGGAAGTTACTTTTGTAATGTTTTCGAAAACAGATGAAGTAATTTCTATTAACACTTAAAAAATTAAAATTATGTCAGTAAAGTATCGTTTAGTCGAACGTAACAACATGGGGAAAGACAAAGAAGAAACCCCGAAAAAGTTATATGCACAACCGGTTTATTCGGATTTGGTAGGATTTGAAGAATTATTGGGTGAGATCAGTGAAGCCGGTATTCCTTCTAACCAGGTAAAAGGGGTTATGGACCGTATGAACTACCTGATCAAAAAACATTTGGCAGCCGGACGACGGGTACAGTTCGGTGAATTCGGGAACTTCCGTTATGGAGTTGGTTCTACCGGAGCTGCTGAAAAAGAGGAATTTCAAACCAATATGATAAAAATTCCACGAATCATTTTCAGTCCGGGAGCGACCTTGCGTAAAGCTCGTAAAGATGCCAATTTCGAGAAAAAGGAAGAGATTGTTACCAAAAATGACGGCGGTGGCAACGGCGGCGGCGACAGACCGGAAATTGAATAGACGATCAGATTTCAAGTTGCTGTAATGTAAAAAGGGAGTGCTTCTACGTTTTGAAGCACTCCCTTTTCTTTATTCTTTTAATTGCTCCATAACCTTTTCCAGCTCTATACCCAGTTTATCTAATTCCTCCGAATAAGCATCCGTATCTTCGTTAAGCGATTTGGCTATCATCTCGTATATTCGGACACGAAGTTGGCAATACTCAATCAGTAATTTGTTGGATTTCACATACTCGGAAGGGATATCCGGGATTTCATTTGTTTCTTTTACCAAATCGATATTTTCTTTCCATTTGGGAATACCGGTTTCTTCTATAAATTCAACAACCTCCTTTACCGGTTTCTCTTCTATCATATCATAAAGCCTGATTGCCAGAGACTCATTTAGTTCAAACCGTTCCATCTTTGCATTATACCGGTCACTGTCCCAGTCTTTTGTACCCAGCCAAAGACCTCCCAATATGACCGCAATAAGTATTAAACAACAAACAGCCCCTACCCCGGTAGCCCGCCAGTTTGAATAAAACAGGCCATTCCCAGTTTTATGAGCTTTCAGCTCTTTCCCCTGCAATTTGTCTACAATCACATAAATAATGGCTGTATAAATTGTCGGAATCAAAGCATTCGGTACTTTTTCCATAGCAGACTCCGGTATCATTAAAATTCCGCCAAAAAGCAGAAATGTTGCAATAATACCGATTACCAGGGCATTGAATCCCTGTCTTTCATTGCCCAAAGCAATACAATTTTTCCGTATCAGGATACCGGCAGCAAAAGGACCACCGAAAAAGGTTGCCACAGCAATGGCATTCTGTGAGTAGAGTTTTTTGTTTTCTTCCATAATCCATTAAAATCAATGAGTAGCATTCGTTTTCAAAGGCAAAGATAAATTAATTTACCCAATTACACTCTTTCAATCAAAATAAGAATCATTTCCTTTGGCTTTGTCCTGATATTTACATACATTTGTTGGCAGTAACCTTGTTAGAATGAAGACTTTAGACAAAATCACATATTTATGAGACTACACTTATTCTATTTCGTTCTATGCTTCATCCTTTTGTCCTGCCAGTCTGATAAATATCACTGGAAAAACCAGGATGACAGAATGGTTCTCATGTCCGGAAAAACGGTTGTCGGAGAGTTGAACCCTTCCGTAACAAAAGGAATGGACCGTACAGATCAGATTGAAATGCTCGATTCCTGTACGTTTAAGATCACCTGCCAATACACAGCATTGGAAGACATGGAAACAGCCAGGATTAACCTGGATTTCGTACACAAATCCGCCTCCGATTACTGGATGATACCTTCCGTCTCTTACAACGGAAACAACTGGGGACGGGGAAAAGAGCCCAAAGGCGCACAGCAAAACGGGAAATGGCGAACTTATTCCTACCGCAGCACACCTATTCCCGGAGCAACCTACTCGGAAGGGACACGGTTTGCCGTTGCCATGTGGAGCGACGTCCCCCAGAATGAAAAAGAGAGTATCTCCTGTTCCCTGATGCCGGACAGGGAGACCACTACCCACCGGCTTATCTGGCCGGAAGAAGAAATGCCGGTCATGTATGCAGCCAGGGACCGCTACAAACCGGGATATCAGAAACAGGAAAAATTATCCAAAGGGGAAACGGTTACATTGACCGCTTATCTCTCCGTCTGCGACGTGCTGCCCCATCATTATGCCATGCATAACTTCTTGCACGAAACCTGGGAGCGTGCCGACAAACAAGAGACAGCTATTTATCCACCCGCCAAAATATGGGAACTGGGCCTCCGGTATGCTAAAGAATATCTTTGGACGAAAGAGGGTGCTTTCAGTGGATTTACAATCGGTTTCTCGCCGGATAAAAGCGGGGAATGGAGTAAACGGAAAGGATACGAAATAGGTTGGTGCGGACAAAATGCGTCTTTTGCCAATTCACTGCTTTTCGATTATATCAAACATAAAAACAAAGAATCTCTGGACAAAGGGGTAGCCACCCTCGATGCATGGGCAAAACTCTGCCGGCTGCCCAACGGACTTTTTATCACGAACTATGACCGTATCTCCGGCCAGAGAAGCCAGATCGACAATGTCGTCATAGATGCCTGCAACCTGGGAACGGCCGCCCTGAATTATTTCGAAGCGACTGAACTGGTGAAAGCCTGCGGACTGGAAAGACCGGATTATGAAAGCCTGGCTTTCGGTATCTGCGATTTCGTCAGAAACGACCAGCAGGACAACGGAGTATATGGCCGCGGCTGGTATCCGAACGGAGAATGTTTCTACCGGGAAGGGACTATCGGTTGTTTCATGGTTCCCCCCATGCTCGAAGCATTCACGCGTTCGAAAGACTCCACCTATTTATCTTCCGCAACCCGGGCTTACGATCATTATGTGAGCGAGCTGAAAACAAAAGGATATTCTACGGCCGGGGCTTTGGATACCTGGTGTATCGACAAGGAGTCATCCATTTCCCTCCTGCGCTCGGCTTTAATGCTGTATAACCTGACAAGCAACAAAGAATACCTCGATGATGCCGTTGCCGTCTCCTATTATCTGTCTACCTGGTTGTGGCATTATAACGGCGTTTATCCGGAAAACGACAACTTCACCCAATACAACTATAAGACCTTCGGTGCGACTTCTGTTTCCGTGCAGCATCATCACCTGGACCCATACGCTTTGTTCTGGGTGCCGGAATGGTTCGAACTGACGAAACTGACGGGAGACAGCCAGTGGAAAGAAAAAGCGATTGCCATCTGGAATAACGGTTGCCAACTGATATCCGACGGTACACTGGTGATTAACGGACGTGTCCGCCCTGTCGGTTCCCAGAATGAAGCCTATCTGCAAAGTCACTGGAACTGGGATGCCGCGCCTCATTTCGACCGGATCAATTCATGGCTGGTGGCCTGGCCCGGTGCTTTCAGGCTGGAAACTTTGAGGAAGTTGGATGCCATCGATACACCACAAATACAGTAAAAAGTGGAGAAAGGGCAGCTGAAAATCAATATTCCGGCGAAATCCATCGTTGTACTGGAAGTGAAGTGAATTTTTCAGGGTAAGGATATTTTATTTCGGCCGGCATCTCAAATCAGAAGAATATTATCTTGCCGTTCGTAAATAGTTTTCTACCTTTGTCAGCAAAATGAAAAATACACTATCTAATTAAAATAAAAGAATTATGAAACCTACATTATTTCTATTGGCAGCCGGTATGGGCAGCCGCTATGGAGGATTAAAACAATTGGACGGACTAGGTCCTAACGGAGAAACAATTATGGATTACTCAATCTATGATGCTATTCAGGCTGGTTTCGGAAAGCTTGTCTTTGTTATCCGTAAAGATTTTGAACAGGATTTTCGTGATAAGATCATCTCAAAATATGAAGGTCATATTCCTTGTGAATTAGTATTCCAGGCATTGGATAACCTCCCCGAAGGATTTACCTGCCCGCCGGAACGTACAAAACCGTGGGGAACAAACCATGCCGTAATGATGGGTGACGGTGTGATCAACGAACCGTTCGCTGTAATCAACTGCGACGACTTCTACGGCCGCGACTCTTTCCAGGTAATGGGTAAGTATCTGGCTGCACTGCCTGACGGTTCAAAAAACACCTATGCAATGGTAGGTTTCCGTGTAGGAAATACATTGAGCGAAAGCGGAACCGTTTCACGCGGTATTTGCGGTACGGACGAAAACCAACTGCTGACATCAGTCGTTGAGCGTACCAAAATCCAGCGTATAGATGGCGAAGTAAAATATATCGACGACAACGGCGAATGGACAGCTACTCCCGACACAACTCCGGTCAGCATGAATTTCTGGGGCTTTACTCCTGATTATTTCGCTTACAGCAATGAATTCTTCAAAACTTTCCTGAGTGATCCGAAAAACATGGAAAACCTGAAAAGTGAATTCTTCATCCCGCTGATGGTTGACAAACTGATCAGTGACAAAACTGCCACTGTAAAAGTTTTGGATACAAACAGTAAATGGTTCGGTGTCACATATCCGGAAGACCGCCAGGAAGTAGTCGACAAGATCCAGGCACTGGTTGATGCCGGTGAATATCCTGAAAAGTTGTTCTGATAAAACAGAAACATTACATAAAATTCCCGGTGGAATTACTATTTTTCAGTTATTCTGCCGGGAATTTCTTTTATTCTAGAAAAAAACGTAATATTGTCTCAAATTAGGAATTTGTGTACATGAACTTCAAAGAAAAGACAGACACAGAATTAGCCACACTACTCATTCGGGACAATGAAGCGGCTTTCAGTGAGTTATATGTGCGCTATAAAGATAAATTATACTATTTTTGCCTCCATCTGCTCAAATCGAAAGAAGAAGCGAACGACATTGTACAGGAAATATTTATCCGTTTGTGGGAATCGCGCTCCTTTATCAATCCGGAGTTGTCCTTTTCTTCTTTCCTTTATACGATGGCTCGGAACCGCATACTCAATTATTTCCGGGATATCGATATTGATGAGAAAGTGAAACAAATACTGTCTGCACAAAAAATTACGGAGGAAGAAGCGATTGACTCCAAAATCATCTATACTGAATATCAGATGATTCTCCAGAATGCAATCAGTCAACTCCCCCCGCAACGTCAAAAGATTTTTAATATGAGCCGTATCGAAAGTATGTCTCATAAAGAAATTGCTGCCGAATTAGGTATTTCAGTCAACACCGTACAGGAACATATTTCTGAGGCACTCAAATTCATAAAAGTCTATTTCAGCAAGCACGCAGGCATTTCTATAAGCCTGTTGCTAGCAGCTTTTATCCTATACAAATAATACTCAGTTTTTACTGAAAAAATCACCGGTCGTTTTCACTTCCTCCAGCTTTTCTTCTATCAGGGAGGTCAATTCCTTCACAACCTCCGGATATTTGGTTGCCAGATTATATTTCTCAGAAGGATCGGCATTAATGTTAAACAGTAACGGTAATTCTCCTTTAAAATAATCCAGTCCCAATTGGCTGTATGTTTTTACATGCAGCTTCCATTGTCCTTTACGTACCGCCATCAGCTGATGGTCGATACCAAAATAGAAATACGGAGTTTCCGGTTTCGGAACCACATTTTCGTATCCGAGATAAGAAGCTATATTCTTTCCGTCAATAACGCGGTCGGTTGGAATTGTTGCCCCTCCCATCCATACGGATGTAGCGAAAACATCCATGGAAGTAATAACTTCTTCATTCACCTGCCCATTCAAATGGTCGGGCCAGCTAACAAAACAAGGTACGCGGACCCCTCCTTCCCAGGTACTGCCTTTACCGTCACGGAAGATACCGGCCGAACCGCCTTCCTCGTTCCGGGGCAACCAGGGACCGTTATCACTCATAAACCAAACAATCGTATTCTTGTCTATTCCTTCTTTTTTAAGAGCAGACAAAATTTCTCCCACTCCCCAGTCGATTTCTTCCACAGCATCGCCGTAAGTACCTCTTTTGGATTTGCCTATGAAAGCTTTTCCGGGATATAACGGGACATGGGGCATTGCATAAGGAACATATACAAAAAAGTTTTCTTTCTTATGTTTCTTAATGAACGATATAGCTTTTTCCGTGTAAAGGGCCGTCAGTTCCGACTGGTCCGGATTCATTCTAAGCGTATCATTCCCACACATCAAAGCAATATCCGGATATTTCGGGGGAATCATATCATTGCTATACGGAAGGCCGACATATTCATCAAAACCATTCTGCAAAGGCAGATATTCTTTCTTCGTACTACCTAAATGCCATTTACCATAAATAGCCGTAGCATAACCTTGTTCCTTCAGAAGTTCGGCTATTGTCAATTCCCGAGGATGAATACCTCTCTCCGCATCCGGACTCAAGACCCACCGGAAACCGGCACGAACCGGATAACGTCCCGTCAACAAAGAATAACGGCTTGCCGTTGAAGCCGGCGATGCACTGTAATAATTCGTGAAGCGCATACCATCCAGAGCCATTCGGTCCAGATTGGGTGTTTTTATATCCGGATGCCCGGTCACTCCTATATCACCATACCCCATATCGTCACAATAGATAATAACGATATTCGGACGGTCATTCTTATTTTCTTTAGCTGCTGCCTGACACAAAGGTACCGACAGCAAAGCCAAACTTATTTTTATATGATTATTCATTCGTACTTTTATTTTTAGACGCGAGCTTCTCATGTTATTTGAAAACCTGTACCATCGGACGGCCGATCCATACCTGCGGTTGTTTCAGGTTAAAAATATGAGCGATAGTAGCGGCTGTATCAAACTGCATCATACTTTCTGTAAATTCATACCCATTCTTGATTCCTTTTCCGGAAATAATGAAAGCTGTTTCCATTTCCTGCATAGTCTTACCACCATGTCCTTTTTTGATTCCTCCGTGGTCGGATGTAACAATAAAGATCGTATCATCCAATATTCCGGCTTCTTTAACAGCTTCTACTATCTGGGCGATATAGCCATCCAGAACTTTCAACATATTATAGTATTCAGGAGTATCATGTCCGTCTGCATGCCCCACATGATCCGGATTATCAAAGATAACCGCACACAAGTTCGGTTTGGCCGATTTGATATAATTGACTGCATAACGGGCTGTCGCATCCGGTTCTTTCGATGCTTCCGCTACATGTTTGTCATAACTCAATGCCAGTGTATCTATCACATAACGAATACCTTTCCATTCGCAAACGCAACCGATCTCCGCTTTGGCATCCGATTCACGTAAAAGGCCGAATACTGTTGGAAATATGCCGTCTTTACTCAATACACGCGACGGCAGTTCAGGTGTCCGTGACCCCCATTCCGTATATCCGTGTAGTTCAGGACCGGCCCCCATAAACATAGAAGCCCAGTTCACTGCGCTGGAAGAAGGCAGCACGCTTCTTTTTTTCAAGGTATAGGAACCTTCAGCCATTAATTTCTTCACGGTGGGCATTTCAGCTTTTTCCACACTATAAGCGCCCCAACCATCAAGACCGATCAATACGACATGTTTAGCTTTCCATTTAGCAGCAAATGAAACATTGGCAAATAGAAAAATAAAAGCAACAATATATAAATATTTTCTAGTGTTCATAATATTTGTATTAAAGTATAAAGGTTGTCCCTATGACAACATTGTCCGGAAACAACCTTTAAAGTAGTAATTGATGTTATTTATTCAGCGGTTTCCCAACCGGGGTTCTGTTTTAGTTTAGGATTCAAGGCAATTTCCTGTGTTGGAATCGGTTCCAGATAATATTTTTCCAACCAACCTGATGGTTTGGCAAACAGGATAGAATATCCTTCATCAGCACCTCCAAGAATATTGAGTTTACTACCATAGTCACTGCTTTTTACCCATGCACCTAATGGTTGTTTATTCACATATTCTCCTTTCTTCCAGCGTTTCAAATCACGGAAACGGAAACCGTCACCCATCAATTCGATACGACGTTCACGACGAATTTCCCACAAAACAGGATCTACGCTCAAATCTCTGTTTAAATCAAAGGATGCATCTATTTCCGAAACATTCATAGCAGGAATAACCGCACGAACACGAAGTTTATTAATAGTGGCATCAGCTACAGATTGAGAGAATTCGCCCAATTCAAATTTAGCTTCAGCATAATTCAACATTACTTCTTCTATACCGAAAAGCAAATAATCGACCGTAGAGGAACGCAACGCCATATTATCGACGTGACGGTTATAATATTTCCAGAAATAGAAACCTAAGTGAGTAACCAGAAATCCCTGTCCGTTCGGATAGTTACGGAAGTGTGGAAAACCAGAAACCTGATAGCCGACGAAGTTAGAAACCGGCAAGCTCTTACCCGTTGCCGAACCACCTATTTCTTCCATAAAGTCAATATATTCACGATCGCTGGCCACTCCGGTATGCTCCCAACCGAATGATGTTCCGGCAGCACCAGTCAATTTCACTTTATACGGAGGAACTACCGTCCAATATAAACGACGGTCACGATGACGGAACTGAGCATTCAAATCTTTATCACCTTCATATACCTTACTGGTAGAAACCGGACGTCCGTCTGAACACAAATAGCTGTCAACTGCATCTTTTGTCAGGTCGACATACCAGGCTGAAGAACGGATAACACGTGTAATACTATGTGTTACCATATCCGTTTCATATTGTTTTGCCAGGATCACACCTGCTTTTCCGACCAATTCTTCGGAGTTGTAAAGGTCATCATAATTAGGCATGATAGAAGGATAAGCACTCATCAACTTTTCTGAAGCATTAGCACAAGCTCTTAAATACGTTTCGCTATCATTCAATCCATGATATTTACGCCAGGTACCTTCAAATAATCCGAAACGTGAAATTAGAGCTCTGACCACATGAACATTAATTGTATTTGTTCCTGTACCATCTTCTTTGATGTGTTCTTCCGCCCATTGCAGATCTTCCAGGATATGCTTAGCGACTTCGTCTCGCGGAGTACGTTCACAATAAAGATCCTCCGTATCCGTATCACTCAGCACTTTGTCGATCCAAGGCACATCGCCATAAGCAGCCATCATATCGAAATAACGTAACGCTCTGAAAAAGTAGCCGACACTTCTCCAGTGGTCTTTATCGACATCACTCATGGAAGAACCATCAATATTCTGCAACATTATATTAACACGACGGATATACGTAAAACTCCAGGAATCGCTAGTTGCCGGTAATTTCTTTAACTGATATGCATAATCAGACTCTCCTCCGGAATTAGCATAAATGATATTATCCGTATCATACTCACTCGATATATTAGCCGGAGTATACCCCCCATCGGTTGGAAATCCGTCGAAATATTCATATAATCCCCAGGCATACGTTTTGAAGTTATCACTCGTTTTAAATGCAGTAGCTTCAGTCTGCTGGTCCAAAGGGATTTTATCCAAAAAGTCACTTGAACATCCCGTCAATCCCAAACCGGTTAAAGCAATAACCGGTAATACGATATATTTTTTCAAATTCATATTCTCTCTTTTTAATAGTTTCATAATAATACAGAATTACAAGCTTACGCTGAAGCCAAAAGCATACGAACTCATAAACGGATAACCCAATCCGTTCGCTTTACTTTCAACTGCCGGATCCAACCCCTTAGGCATATGATCGAATGTAAACGGATTTTCTGCAGAAACATACACTCTCAGGTTATTGATACCAATTTTAGAAATAACACTCTGAGGAATCGTATATCCCAGTGTCAAATTCTTCACCCGCAGATAAGCACCGTTAGTCAGATACTTTGTCTGGGCACGCACATTCGCTGCATAGTTCGTATTTCTCATCCCTGTTTCATACAAACGCGGGAAGAAAGCTCCTGTATTTTCGGAAGTCCAGTAATCCAGTTGGTGTTCATAAATTGTACCGAATTCATAATAATACGGGAAGATCAAATCGTTGGTCAACCATTTATCACACTTTCCGACTCCTTGCAAAAGGAAGGAGAAACTGAAATTATTCCATGACAAGCCACCATTAATACCATATTGAAAACGTAATGAATTGTTTCCGATAATTTTACGGTCACCCGGATCATAAATCGTTTCATTTCCTGAATTAATGATACCATTGCCATCCAAATCTTTATACATCATATCTCCCGGATTCGGTTTCACGCCTTCCACGTGAGGAATACCGTCTTTCAGGGTACCATTTTTCAGGTTGGCATCCAAAGTTCCTTCGACAAAGTCATCGACCGTATACAGTCGATCAGTTACATATCCCCATATTTCCCCTAGCTGTTGTCCTTCCACATACGTTTTGTTATCAGAAGTACGAATCACACCAGCTACATTATTTTTAAACTTTGTGATATAGGCTTTGTAATCATACAAATTGAAACCTATATTATAATGCACTTTACCAATCTGGTCACGCCATGCTAATTCCAATTCGAAACCAGTAGATTTCAAATCAGCAACATTCTGTAAAGGAGCTGTTGCACCCAAAGTTGCAGGTAACTGTGATCCGCTAGTCAACATATCTTTCGTATCACGACGAAAAAGATCGAAGTTGGCAGAAAGACGATTCTTCAAGGCACTGATATCGAAACCGAGATTTAAAGTACGAACTGTTTCCCAAGTGAAATTTCCACTCACCAAACCCGGTTGCTTCAGAGTAATAGGCTGTGTATTATTATCTAGCCATTTTGACTTTTCAGATTCCATACTTGGCACAAACTGGTAAGGATCGATATTCTGATTACCAACCGTACCGATTGATCCTCTAATCTTAAATTCCGGAATATAATCGCGCAATGGCTCCATAAAACTTTCTTCCATCACTCTCCAGCCCACAGACAGAGAAGGGAAGAAGCCCCAGCGGCTACCCGACGGAAATTTAGAAGAAGCGTCATAACGCCCGTTCAGTTCAAGCAAATAACGATTTGCAAAATCATAATTCAAACGTCCGAAAAATCCCATCACCGTATATTCAGTAAACTTATCATACGCTTTCTGTACACCCACAGACTGAGATATCGAAGGCATATCATCATTGATCATATTTGAAGTTTCAGCCTTCAAATAATCATAATGATTGGATTCCTGATTGTATCCCAATAATAAAGAGAAATTATTATTGGCAAAACTTTTAGCGTATGAACCGTAAATGTTCAAAGCCGTATAATTTGTAATAGCACGTTGACGGCTATATGTTGAATAATCAGATGTGTATTCTTCCGAGAACTTATCAGAATTAGCAAAACGGGTACGTTTTGAATACTTTGTCTCGGTTTCATTCAGGTTATCGTATGTAAACTCTGCATTAAGAACCATATCCTTAATCGGCGTTGCTATCAATTTGGCAAAAACACGCGTATCAGAGATCGCATTCGTGTTCTGTCCTCCCAGACGAGTCAGGTTACCTGCCGTACCAGAATACAAATCCTCATCATTGATTGTAATCATTCCTGTCGGGTTGTAAGACGGTGCCCATACAGCTTTGGCATAATTTGCACCGCTGGGCATACCTTTATCCGACTTATAGAAACTAAGATCCAACTGTCCAGTCAACCAATTTGTTATTTTCGAACTGATAAAACCTTTCGCATTATAACGTTTATAACTATCCATATCGGTTGTCATAATACCATCGGACCCCGTATATCCCAAAGAAATACGGTATGAAGAACGCTCGGTCCCCCCACTCACAGAAAAATCATGTTTCTGCTGGAAACCTGTTTCCGATAAGAAATCCTTCATTATATCCGTTTGTGCCAACTGATAACGCATGCCACCGATCTCAGCATATCCATTCGCATAAGCAGACGGATTAGAGCCGTATTCATGAAGTAAATCCAGCCATGTATCGACTGTCTGACCGGAATAATAAGTAATATAACCCATATCGGAATATGCCTGAACGGTCTGAAGCGGAGTTGCTTTTACCGGCAAATTCGTTGGTTTTGAAAAAGAAAAATTATTACTGTATGTCAGCTGTACCTTCTGTTCTTTCTGAGCTCCTTTGGTTGTAATCAGGATAACACCAAAAGCAGAACGGGCTCCATAGATAGAGGCTGATGCTGCATCTTTCAGAACTGTAACCGATTCGATATCATTCGGATTGAGTAAGTTCAACGAACCGGAGAACGGGACATTATCGACAAGTATAAGAGGCTCACCTTCATTGATACTCGTTGTACCACGAATATTAAAATCCAAACCGCCACCAGGTTCACCGCTACCGGAAGTAACCTGTAAACCCGGAACCGCTCCCTGTAACAAAGCACCTGTAGTCGGAACCGGACGGTCTCCCATCACCTCATCCATTTTAACACTACTTACGGAACCGGTCAGATTAGCCTTCTTCTGTTTCGCAAAACCAACTACTACGACTTCATCTAAAGCCTGGGTGTCTTCAATCAATGCAACTTCCACATTTTGTTGTCCTTTTCCTATCGGCATTTCTTTTGTCAGATAACCAATATATGAGACAACTAAAGTGCCCTGCTCCGGAACTTCCAGGGAGAAATTACCATCCATATCCGTCACTGTACCACTCGTTGTACCTTTTACAAACACATTCGCACCGATAATGGGATCACCATGATTATCGCGAATAGTACCCGTTACTTTCTTCACTTTCTGTTCAACAGCCGGAAAAGAAGTTTTAGCTTGTCCCCTGCTGACCGATATGGTATTATTGATCTTTTTAAAAGACAGTCCCGTCTGACGGGATAATTCATGTAAAATAGTATCTATCGTACCTTCTTTAATTTGTACGCTTACATTTTTTAATCCTTTCAAGACTGATTCGTCATAAAAGAAATTAAAACCGGTGATTTTACTTAACTGTTCAAAAGCGTCACTGACAGACGTTTGTTTCACCACATACGTGATATCGTTTTCTTTAAGACTTTGCCCTAAAGCTCCTTCCGCACAGAGTAACTGAGACGACAGAGCGATAGCACAAACGGTTAACGAAGTTCGCATAAGAGTCTTGTTATAGATTAGATTATAATTCATACATTTGTAATGTTTTAATAAATGATGTTTGTTAAGACAGGCAGAAACACCTTACAACCCAGTGGCTCAATACTGTTTTAAAGGTTTCTGCTGAAATTTAGTGAAGGCAGTAGTGTAGCAGCACTACTGCTTTTTTCATATACGTTACTATCAAATGTTTATCATAGGCATTCTATTTTTTTTAGTGTTAGACTTTAATGTTTCTCATATAATATAATATTACCTCCTTCACGTTTATTTCGAAGTCCTGTTGTAAAACAGATAGCTTCAATAACAGCCTCAATGCTCTTGTTATCATGAGTACCAGTTATGCGATAATCACAATTTTTACATTGCAGAATCACTTTCCGGTTATATGTACGATTGATTGTTTTGATTACTTCACGGATCGGTTCTTTGTTAAAATATAAAGAACCATGTATCCATTTTATATAGTTATTTTCCTCTATGCTTTCCTTACGGACATTTCCATCTATTTTATTGATTGAAAGATGTTCATTCGGTGAAACGGCCAGTTGGAGATCTTGGTCGGCAACATTTACTCTGACTTTTCCTGTCGACACCGTCAGTTTAATGAATTCATCTTCTTTATAAGATTTAAAATCGAAAGAGGTACCCAATACTTTTACCCGGGCTTCCCCACTTCTTATAATAAAAGGTTTATCCGGATTAGGAGTCACATCGAAGAATCCCTCTCCTTCCATCTCTATAATACGTTCCTCTTTATTAAAATTGCTGGGGATTATTAGTTTTGTATCAGAGTTAAGGATTACTTTAGTACCATCTGCCAGAAGTAAGTTTTTCTTTTCGCCTTTTGCAGATATTTTCTCCGCATAAGTAACAACCGATTGCGGACGATCAAGGACTTTCAGTAAACCTAACGTCACACTGAAAGCAATAATTAAAATAGCTGCAACCCTGTAAAAACCGTTTAAACGGTTTTTACTTCTGACTCTGGAGTCAGAAGTAAACTTATTCTTTTGTTTTATTTCAGACAACAAGGAAGAAACTTCCCGGCGCAGTTCATTTTCTCTTTCTTCATTCGGATGAGACATATCTTTATCTATTGCATCCCAAAGCGGTTGTACAACCAAATCGAGATCAATATGGCTGTCCGGAGATTTCAACCATTGAAGCAAAGTACGCAACTCCTGCTCCGTACATTGATCTTTTATGTACTTCTGAAGAAGAGATATGATTACTGTGTCTTGCATATATTTCCTTAATAATAGTACCTTTTTCAGGTTCGTTTATAAAGGATACACACAACACCTTCCTATCTAGGGGTGCTTCGCATATATTTAACACATATTAATATTTTAGAAGTTTCTACCCTTATCCCACCATACTCTTGTCCCGGCATGATCGGGACCATCCAAAGCCTTTACAAGCGAGTTGTAGAGCGGAATATCCGTATCGATCAGATCGGCAGGAAAGTTCAAACGCCGGATCATAATTTCCGTATCGATACAACCGTCTTTACTATTATTTATTTTCACAGGGAAAAGACGGGGATAGCCGGTACGCCTCTGTTCCGCCCAGGCTTCGCAACCCTCCGGGAAGACCGCCAGCCATTTCTGGGTGATAATTTTCTCCAGTTTGATTTCATTTGGGGCCGTTTCAATCCATTTGGGAGAGACTTTGCATCGGGCTTTTATATTGTTGGAAGTGTCAAAGGCATCTATATAATCTGCACCGGTACGTTCAGACTGAAGATAATCCTCCAGACCGCCTGCTCCCCATTGGATAAATGAGGTCGATACTCCCTGGCGATAGTTATCCCCGGCATTCTCCGCCGTCCAGCCTCTCAATGCTGCTTCGGCACGTAAAAACCAAACTTCGGCGGCAGTCATCAATATGGGTTCGGTCGATTTATTCACATATATCTTCGAATGAGAAGCATATAATAAATGAGAGAAACAGGTACCCTGCCGTATTCCTTTGTATTTTCCATGCAGAACCGTTTCTCCGGTGTCTTCCGCACAGGGTTCAAAAAAGAACTCACGGCGAGGGTCTTCGTAACCATTCAAAACAGATTCCATGGATGCGTTCATATAGACTTCATTCCATATCCGGTTTATTTCTCCCAACGGATTCTGATAACCGTTCCGGGTTGAAACGACTAACCGGTCTTTTACCGTTTCGAAAACTCCGTAAGGATTATGGAACGCTTTCAGAAATTCATTGCGGGCCTTTTCTGGATCAGCCATTGCTATCCGTATCGTCAGGCGCATCCGTAATGAATTGGCAAACTTCAGCCAGGAAGTGTAGTTTCCGTCCAGCAGAATATCAAAATCCGAAAGGTCGGGAACAATCGTTTTGCTCCGGAGATGTTCGGTTATCAACCCGACCGCTATATCCAGATCCCGGAAGAAAGCATCATACGCTTCTTTTTGTGTATCGGCAGAATAAACACCGTCGTCGTTTCCGAATGTAGAATATATGATAGGACCATACATATCGGATATTCTGTGCATGACCTCCACTTTCAGAATTTTCGTTATTGCGTAGACTTCCGGGTAATTGACACGGGTAGAGTCTTCCAGTTTATCTATCTGAGGAAGGATATAGGCATAGGTATATCCCCAGTTCGTTCCATTCCAACCGTCCTGCAAGTTATAATCGGAATTGCTGCTTCCACCGTTATGGGGTTTATAATCGTGCATATACCCGCTGAACATATCGGCATTCAGATTCTGCATAATCTGGTAAGGCCAGTTCTTTCCTTTTCCAAAATCATAATTGAAATAGATTCCCTGCTGAATGATCCCCAACGGAATACCCAGATTATTGAAATCGACAGTCATATCCTCATCGGTGATTCCGGACTGGTCTGTATTCATCTCCTGGAAATGTCCCGTACAGGATGGGAAAACCAGGAAAAGAATAAAAAGGAAGGTTGCTATCTTTCTGTTTATCATCTGCATACTCCTGAATTAAAAATCACATTTTACACTGAAACCAAAACTCCTGGTGGTCGGCATACCGTAGACCTCTATTCCCTGATTATCATTTCCCGTTGAAAGAATCAAATCAGGGTCGAAAGGGGCTTTCTTATAAAGGAAAAAGAGATTACGAGCAGTGAAAGCCAGGTGAACCTGCCTGACAGCCTTCGTCGCCTCCAACCATTTCCCAGGCAAGGCATAGCCGAGCGAACATTCACGCAGACGGATATTGGTCGCATCGTACATATAATATTCGGTTACTCCCGCACGTCCTCCCACTACATTTTTATAAAAGCCTTTTACATCTTCTATCCTGTTTCCTTCCAGCATGACAAAACCGGCATTACGGGCATCAGCCGTTACCTGAGTCACACCGAACATATCCATATCGGCCTGCGTCTGCGACAAGACTTCACCACCAAAACGGCTATCTATCAGAAATGAAAGAGACAGGTTCCTATAAGTAAACGTGTTGTTCCAGCTCATTGTGAATTTGGGATTTGCATTTCCTACCTTAATCAGGTTTCCTTCGCCTTCCACCTGGGGCAGACCTTTTTTGCCGCCTTCCGTTTCATAAAGGATATGCTCGTTCTCATCACGGCGGAATGCTTTCCCATAAATATCCCCAAAAGAACCGCCCTCCACCAGCTTCATTGCATAACTGGAAGAGAATCCTCTCGGACCATAAATAAAGACAGGCAATTCTTCATGCAGCCGGACTACTTTATTTTTATTGGTCGAATAGTTCAGCGACGATTTCCATTCAAAATCTTTACCGACAACCGGCAATGCGGAGGCACTGACCTCCCAACCGATGTTTTGAATATCTCCTGCATTGACATAACGATAAGCATATTTGTCTCCCGACTTGGCGGGGAGTTTGAAGAACTGGTTACGGGTATTCGTCTTATAATATGTCCCGCTAAAACTGATACGGTCGTTCAGGAAACGCCATTCCGTACCCAGCTCCACCGAAGTTGTCATTTCGGGCTTCATATTTTCAAACGGGGCGGAATCGGCATATTCTATTTCACCACCGGCTCCCACATGCGAAACTGGGTTTGTTATATATAAAGGTATGTCGTTACCGACCTTGCTCCATACGGCTCTCAACTTGCCAAAAGAAATAAATTCCGGCAACCGGAACATCTTGCTCATCACCCAGGCCCCGCCTACCGACGGATAGAAAAAGCCTTTCTTTTCATTCGGAGTAAAGGCCAGCGTACTCGACCAGTCATTCCGGGCTGTCAGGTCGAAAAAGAAAATGTCCTTGTAACCGACCTGCACAGTAGCAAACAGCGACTGCAACTGACGGTGGGCATCGATCTGCTGGTCGATATAAGCTGAACCGTCCATAATGATATTCGCCACATTAAACACATTGGCATATTTCAATGATGCGGTTTTCGAATCATAACGCAGGGAGTTCACCAGCTTGTCGTTGATGCTCCCTCCTATCACACCGTTCAGGGAAAACTGTCCGAATTTCTTTTCAAAGGAACCGATAATATCCCCGTACAAAAGTGTCTCCTGATAATCCGCCTCGATATACCTGCCGTTCTGACCGGACAAAGCTGGGGCTGTGGAGGCATAAAACATCTGACGCACCTTATCCGACAGATAGTCGAGGCTGCCGCGTGCCTGTATCTTAAACCAGTCCGTCACTTTGAGTTCGGCATTCAGCGACAGGATCGTACGGGTACGGGAATCTTTGCTCCGGATACGGTTTATGACCCAATACGGGTTCTGTTCAAAATCCTGAGTATCGGAATGCCAGTTCTGTTCGTTAAGGTTCCGGGACGGGTTCCATACTTCAAAGTTCTCCTTGTATTCGGAAATATCCATCCCCCGCGGGAAACGATAAAGTCCCACCAAAGAATTCATATAGAAGCCACCGCTGGGATTACGGTTCTTTGTTGTTTGCCGAAGGAATGAGGCACTACCGTCCAGTTTCAGACGGTCGTCAAACAGAAAAGCCGTCTCTCTGAGAGATATATTATGTTTTGACAGGCTGTTATGTTCGATGATACCTTTTCCCGTTGTATTGGCATAGGAGAAATAAGTCTGGTATTTCTTGTTACCTGCACTTACGGAAAAAGAAGAGATAGAGGTCAGACCAGTCTTGAAGAATCCGCCCGCATTATCATATACCGGCAAGTCGGCTTTCTTTCCCCAGCTTTCCACGTTGTCGGACACTCCGTATTCGTTCTGGAACTCCGGCAGGCAAAAGGCTTTATCAAACATCAGGCTGGTTGAAAAGGATATCTTACGGATATCCGGATTGCCTTTCTTCGTTGTAATCAGGATAACGCCATTAGCCGCCTGGCTACCATACAAGGCGGCTGCCGGCGAGCCCTTCAGGATACTGATACTTTCAACGTCTTCGGGATTCAGATTAGAGATACCGTCACCGCCATCACGGTTTCCGGCATCGGCAGTACCGCCAATAGCGGAAAAAGCCTGTTCATTGGCAGAATTAAGAATAGGAACACCGTCTATGACATACAAAGGCTGGTTGTTACCTACCACCGAACGGATGCCACGCATCAGGACTTTAGAAGAACTGCCCAGGCCGGAAGCAGCCTTGTTTATTTGTACCCCCGCTACTTTTCCGGCAAGCGTATTAATCATATTCGGGTCTTTCACCCGGTTCAGTTCCTCGCCATCAACCTGTTCGACGGAATAGGTCAGCGAGGCTTCTTTTCTTTTTATACCCAAGGCGGTTACGACAACATTATCCAGAAACAATACATCTTCTTCCAACACGACTTCCAGAAATTGCTGTTCGCGGACAGGAATATGTTTGGTTTTATAACCGATAAAAGAGAAGATCAATGTAGCCTCTTCTCCCACTGACAGCGAGTAATTACCTCCCGCATCCGCTACGGCACCATTTGTCGTGCCTTCTTCCACCACATTTGTTCCCGCTAACGGTTTACCGCCGGAATCAACAACCCGTCCGGTAACTTTCTTTTCAAAAGGGAATGCTCCGGCCGCATCCCAAGTAGATGCAACCGGAGTATTCTCTCCTTTCGCATATATTGATAATAACAATAGCAGCGATAGAATCGCAAGCTGCCTCATCTGAAAATTCATATTGCCTCTTTAATTATCCCTCAATAGCCACAAAGGTATACAAAAAAGCAATATAACAAAGAGGCGCTTTGACTTTTAACGGTTTTACCTGTTCGACTAGAAACTATACTGTACTGCCAGATTCAGACGATTGGCATGGCGAGTCTGGTCGTTAAAGTCCGTGCGCCATCCTCTCAGATATTCGGCACCGACCTGCAAGTCGGGAGTGATATTCCAGAACAGGTTGGCTACCAGATATTGTCCGTAGCGGTATTGTTCGGAAGGAGTCGACGGATAATCGTTTTCACTATACAAACGTGACTGGCTGTAAGTACTCGAAACAAACACATTCGGAGTAATATTGTATTGCAAGCCGGCATACCATCCCATCATCGGAAGAACCTGCATATGTCCGGCTTTGTCGGGATCGGGAACAATATCCACATTCAGATTACTCAGATCGTTCATATACAGGCTGATACCCCGACCGTAAACACCTTGTCCGTACACCTGTACTTTACTGCAAAGATTGAATGTCGTGGAGAGCAACACGCCCCAGCCTGTTTCCGATTCCGCTTTATTGGCAACCAGGTTATCATACGTCATACTTCTGACGATAGCGGCGGCACGCAGATGGCTCTTAGAGTTCCAGCCATATTGCAGATAGGCGGGGAAGTTCGGCATGCGTTGCGAACCGATACTCAGGTTATCATTGGTCAGTCCATCCACCACCGGCATTTCCACACCGACACCGGCTTTCCATCCTTTCCCGAACGAACGTTCGTAACGGAACTGGGTAGCATGATAAATCGCCATCCCGTTCGGACCGGCAAAGTCGATCGTCGGAGGAATAGCCGCCAGGTCCATAAACGAACCATAGTCATATCCAAGTGTGAATCCCAGCAAGGAAGCATACGCATTTCTCAGTTCAAAGCCCTTACCGTTTCCACGGAAATTACCGGCCGTATAGACAACGAAGTCGCCCAGATGTTTGGTGTGTCCCACCAGTTTAAGGAAGACCGTACTGGTTGTTGCATCCATCTGGAACTGGTTTCTGACATGCGACGCACCTTTGTTGGGGATCAGTGCGGGATAGAAATCAATATCTTTGGAGATACCGCCAAAATCATATTCGGCTGTTGCCTTCACGTATCCTCCGATACCGAGAGCGAAACGCCCCTTACGGTCGGTCAGCAGAAAACGGGGAATGCCCGGTTCATGGAAACGCTGATTCTGGGTTTCGTTCAGTATCCGGATAATTTCATCACCCGCCTTATCACGGGAAATAAACAGGATTGAATTCGGCTCCTCATCTTTAATGATCACTTTCTGAGCCTGAGCATGGGTGGATAACAGTCCGACCCCGAGCAACAAAGCTGCTCCTTTAACAAATGCTTTCATAAATGTGTTTTGTTTAGACGTTTTACCAGTAAGGAACAAGCATTGCATGAAAAGGTTGTGTTAAAGGTTGCGTTAACGACTAAAAGTAACTATTTTTGTTGCCTTAATAACAAAATAAAACGAAGATGAAAAAGCTGTTTGCTATAGGTTTACTCCTAATCGGATTATTGTCATCCCTTCATTCGCAAGCGCAGGAAGTTGAGACCCTTGTTCAGATCGACACCGACATGGGAAAGATCAAAGTGAAGTTATTTAACGACACGCCCCAGCACAGGGATAATTTTATCAAAAATGTGAAAGAGAAGCGCTACGACGGCCTCCTGTTCCACCGTGTCATCAAACAATTCATGGTACAAGGCGGAGACATCAACTCGAAAGATGCACCTATCGAACAGCATCTGGGGGACGGCGACCCGGGTTACACCATCCCGGCAGAGATCGTCTATCCGAAATATTTCCACAAACGCGGTATGCTCTGTGCCGCCCGTACCAGCGACGACGAGAATCCGGAACGCGCCTCATCGGGTACACAGTTCTACATCGTTACCGGAAAATTTTATACGGAAATGGAGCTGGACAAGATGGAGGAAAAAGATAATAAAACCTTTACTCCCGAACAACGGGAAGCCTATATGCTTGAAGGGGGCGCTCCCCACCTGGACGGGACCTACACCGTCTTCGGCGAAGTAATAAAAGGTATGAAAGTTGTCGATAAAATCCAGTTTGTCGAAACAAATGAGGACGACAGGCCGTTAAAGAATATAAAGATAAAGACAATGACGATTGTCGATAAATAATCATTAAACGAAACGAAAAATGGAAACAAACGAAACACAGGTTCTGATGAAGACCAGCCTGGGTAACATCAAACTAAAATTATACAACGAAACACCGCAACACCGCGACAACTTTATCAAGCTGGTAAAGGAAGGCACTTACAACGGCCTACTTTTCCACCGTGTCATCAAGGATTTCATGATTCAGGGTGGCGATGTCACCTCTAAAGATACTCCGATGAGCAAACAACTGGGTGCCGGCGACTTGGGATATACGGTCCCTGCCGAGTTCGTTTATCCGAAATATTTTCACAAAAAAGGAGCACTCTCAGCAGCCCGTACTAGCGATGAAGTGAATCCGGAAAGAGAATCTTCCGCTTCCCAATTCTATATCGTAACCGGAAAAGTTTATTCCGACAGCGAACTGGCCCAGATGGAAAAGCAGAAAGAAGGCCGCCTGAAACAGTCTATTTTCGCCCGTCTGCAAAAAGAGAATGCTGCGAAGATCAAAGCAGCTTACCAAAGTGGTGACAAAGCCGAACTGGCCATCATCCGCGATACCCTGGTCGGAAAAACAGAACTGGAAGCTGAAAAGCGCAAAGAGGAAGCCAAGTTGACTCCGGAACAGCGCGAAGTATACAAAACAATCGGCGGTGTTCCTTTTCTGGATAACGAATATACGGTATACGGCGAAGTGGTAGAAGGACTGGACGTAGTGGACGCCATCCAGAACGTAAAGACCAACCGCCAGGACCGCCCGTTGGAAAATGTGGTTATCGAGTCTGTAAAAATAATTTAATACGATCCTTTTCCGGAAAATACACAACATCTTTCCGGAGAATATCCAATGTTTTTATATTTAGAGGTAGGTCTAAATCAATTTAGAGGTACGTGTAATTCAATTTAGACCTACCTCTAAATTAAATTAGACCTACCTCTTTCTGAAAACTCATCAGATACTTACCACTCTTTTGTGCTGATGAACCGACTAAAAGAATGCAATGATACAACTCTCTGCTTACAAAGAACATTATAAAGAAACAATCCGTCTGGGTGTCCCGATCATGCTGGGGCAGCTGGGCATTATTATTGTCGGTTTTGCCGACAACATCATGGTGGGACATCACAGCACAGCCGAACTGGCCGCCGCTTCTTTTGTCAATAACTTCTTTAATCTGGCTTTTATCTTCGGGATGGGTTTCTCATACGGCCTCACTCCTATTATCGGCGGTTTACATGCCAACAAAGAATATCACAAAGCCGGAGAGACATTGAAGAACAGTCTTTTTATCAATTTCATCGTCGGAGTATTATTAAGTACTTTGATGCTCCTGCTCCTGTTGAACATCGATATTTTAAAACAGCCGGAAGAGTTGATGCCATATATCGTTCCCTACTATATCTTACAGCTTTTCTCGGTGATATTCGCCATGCTGTTCAATTCGTTTAAGCAGTTCAGCGACGGTACGACCGATACGGTTACTCCGATGTGGATCATGCTCGGGGCAAACGTGTTGAATATTATAGGGAATTATTTTCTTATCTATGGAAAATGCGGCGTTCCGGAGATGGGACTGACCGGAGCAGGTATCTCCACACTTGTCAGCCGTATCCTTACATTTATCGTTTTCTGTGTTTTATTTGCCCGAAGGGAAAAATATAAAGAGTTCCTGACCGGATTCAAAAACGGAGTCGTAAACCGCCTGAACCTCTCCAACCTGATACGTTTAGGCTTTCCGGTGGGATTGTTAATGGGGGTTGAAACGGGTTCATTCAGTCTGAGTGTTATTATGATGGGATGGATCGGGAGCACCGCACTGGCCGCCCATCAGGTGTTAGGCGTAATCACGACACTCGGATTCATGGTCTATTACGGGATAGCTGCCGCCGTTACAATTCGCGTAAGTGTATTCAAAGGATACAGTGACTGGCTGAATATCCGTCAGGCTTCTTTTGCCGGACTGCATCTGATTATGGGAGTGGCTGTTCTGTTTGTCCTGTTCATCCTCGCCTTCCATAAAAACATGGGATATTTGTTTACTCCCGAACATGATGTGGTGGCAATGGTTTCCCTTCTGTCGTGGTCGGTTATCCTGTATCAGTTCGGGGACGGACTGCAAATACTGTTTGCCAATGCATTACGCGGCATAGCCGATGTGAAGTATATGGCTTACAGGGCTTTCTTCTGTCATTTCGGGCTGGCTTTGCCGATCGGATACATCTGCGGATTCATCCTTGACTGGGGAGCGATAGGTATCTGGTGCGGTTTTCCTGTCAGCCTGACTACGCTAGGAATATTACTTTGGAGAAGGTTCAATAAATTGTATTATCTTTACGCCTTCACCAAATCAGGTTCCTGATTTCACTATGCAAATACGGATAAATAGCTAGAAATACAACTTATAACTGATGTTGGGGATCAAACCGGTTCCCTTTTCTCTTTTGATCTTGTTAGTTTTCTCGTTATACTCATAATAATGCATACCGGTACGCATCCCGACATTGAGCATTTTCAACGAGAATTCATGGGATAACTTTCGTTTGTTTATTCTGTAATTGAGCGATACATCCCCGTTCAGTACCGGACTGAATTTCCTGCTGAAAGCTTTCGTTTCGTCAAACAGGACATCCTGCTCTTCATTCGATCTTTCTTCGTCGACAGGCGTATAACGGTCGCCGCCATGAAAGAACAGGCGAACGTTTATATTAAACATATTCTGTTTCTGTTTACCTACCATCCACTCTTTTCCGGCAAGCGCATTCAACAGGAAACCTCTGTCCATCCTTGTATTCCGCCAGATATTATCGCCTCCTTTATATTTTGATTTGAAAAGAGAACCGGTCAGCATGTAGTAAAATCCGTTTGTCATGTATTGTTCCAGCGTTACATCGACGCCGTAGTTTTTACCCGAACCGTTATTTGTCAAAACTCTATCCAGGTAGAAATCCTGAAGATTAATCAGGGAGAAAGAGATATGATCCTCGACAGGAATGTTATATAGATATTGATAATAAGGTTCTATCTTCACATGCAGATTCGGTTTGACAGTCCAGTCGTAGCTGAGTCCGGCATGATGCGCATACGAGAAGTCCAGATATTTGTTGGAGGCAGATTGCCCTTCGACGTTCCGTTCTACAAAATAGTAATCAAGCCTTTCTCTACGGCTATGCAGGCCATAGGCTAGGGAGAAAGAATGCCGGGCAGCCGGTTTCCATTTCAGGGCGGCTCGCGGTTCCAAAGACCAGTTGTTATTGAGTGCAAAATAAGAAGAAGTAATTCCCAGGCTGACCGTTATACGGCGGTTTATGTCGATCACCGAACTGCTGAAAGCCGAAAGAACCATACTTTTACCCTTCCCTTTTGAAAGCTGTTCCATGGGCTTATTCAAACCAAAATTAGGACTGATCTTGTAATCGAGATCGTAATTCAACCCTGTAATTGTAATACCGGTTCTGTTGGTATGTGCACGGCTGAACTTCTTATTGATGTATGCGTTGAACAGGATATCCCATTTCCGGTTTTGAATATCTCCGACATGTACAGAGTTGCCGTCCGGGATTTGTTGATCGGCCAATATATGATCCTGGGAATAAGTGGCAGACAAGGAGGAACGCAGGTAAGTATTCCGGTCGAGGAAATAGGTATGAGTAATTCCCCCGACCAGTTTTTCGAGGTTGTTTCTAGCCGATTGCCGGTCGGCTTGTGTTTCCCAGTCAGAAGGATCTTCTGCATCCGCTTTATTCCGGTCTATTAATCCCAGTCCCCAGATAGAAAATGTTCCGGCTTTCGAAGTCGGGAAATGCAGCTTGAATGATACATCCTGATATTTCAGATTAGCACTGCCATTCGTTGCAAGTGAAGTCGTCGAGAAGCGATAGTTGAAGAGGTAAGAACTACCCTGCTTCTTATTGATCGGGCCTTCCGATGCCAGGTCGATACCCATTAATCCGACCTGAAAGGCATGTTCGTACTCCCGGTTATTCCCGTTACGCATATGCATATCGAAAACTCCCGAAAGAGCATTGTTATATTCAGCCGGAAAAGCTCCGTTATAAAAGTCAGAATTACCGATCACCTGCGTACTCAATGCCGAAAGAAAACCACCACCCAAACCGGAGAGATCAGCAAAATGGGTGGGATTGGGAATCTCGACACCCTCCAGTCGCCATTGCGTATATTGCGGAGAGTTGCCCCGGATGGCAACGGCATTTGTTCCTACTTCGCCGGCTACACCCGCAAAGGCGGAACTCAGACGAGCCGGGTCATCGAAGCCGTTGGCAAAACGGCTTGCCTCTTCCATACTTATCATGCGTCCTCCGGTGATAGCCATCGGATTAACCGTTTCAGACTTCTTCACTTCGGGATGCACGACGATCTCACTGAGAAGATGAATGTTTTCGTTCAACGATATATCCAATTGTATTTCTTTGGAGGAAGTTACAAGTACTTCATTGACTATATGGGTATTATACCCCATATAGGATATCTGTATGTCATAGCGTCCGACAGGCACTTCTTTCATATGGAAGCAGCCCAGACTATCGGTAACAGCCCCCAGGGAGAGTTTACCTAAAATACTTACTGTCGCATACTCGATCGGAGTATTGCTTTTGGAATCAGTGACGACTCCCCGTATCGACTGCACGAACCTGTTTGTTTCTTTTTGCCGGCCGGCATATTTTCCCGGAGATAAAATGATATGATACCCTTTTATCCGATAAGTGTATTGTCCGTCTTTCAATATTTCTGCCAGAGCCTGATCGACATCTGCCTCTTTGAGTGAGAGGCGGACCATTTTATTCAGGTCTAAAGCCGCTTGTTCATAAGCGATACTGTAACCTGTTTGTCGTTCGATAGCGGCGAGAGCTTCTTTGACGGATATGCATTTGTTTTGTATAGAGATTGTTTTTCCTTTGTTCTGAGCGATGCTCACGAAAGAATGGAAAACAAGAGATAAGAAAACGATAATCCGGTAAAACCGTCTTGATTTGATCCGATCCATCAGGTTTTATTTGTATTGTTTACTTAATACGATAGTTGCACCTTGCTGTCGATAGGTAAAACCGACAACATCCTTCAACACATTGAGTATTTCATCCAGTGTTTCACCTTTCAGGAATTTAACAGTATATTGCTTGGATGCCGAGATAGCTGTTTTATCATCAATCGTAACATTAAAATGCCTTTCCAACGTCTGTATCATCTCTCCGAAAGAGGAATTGATGAATAAGATTTGTCCGGAAAGCCAGGCATCGGTTTCTGCCGGTGATACCTTTTCAATATTCAATACGGAAGTCTTGATATTATAAATTAGTTGCTCGTTGGGCGCAAGGGTTTGGGGGGCTTGTGATTGGGGGCTGACTTCTACTTTTCCGCTTGTCAGTGTTGCAGTTATGCATTCATCGTCCGGATAGGCTTTGACATTGAATTTCGTGCCAAGCACTTTTACCGAGAGTTGTTCTGTTTTCACAATGAAAGGTTGAGCCGGGTTCTTTCTTACGGAGAAATAGGCTTCTCCTTCCAGATAGACCTGTCGCAAACTGTCGTCGGTAAATGTTTTCGGAAACTTTACGTTTGAACCCGCATTAATCCATATTTCAGAGCTGTCGGGCAGGAATAGATGTCTGGTTTCTCCGTAAGCCACGGTAATCTCTATCAGTTTATGCTGCGTATAATAGAAGTATCCGCCGGTAATCAGAAACAGAGGTATGAGTACAGCTGCAATCCGAAGTGCTTTTTTATAGAATAGGGTATCGGCCGGTTGCCTTTCGGAATATCCGATTCGGCTGTTGACACGCTTCAAAGCAGCATACGTATCCGGGGTGATTTTCGTTTCCAACTCAGTCCAATAGGCCAACGAGGCTTCCTCTTTCTCTTTCATATGCTTATCAGCAATAATCCACCGCTGAATCCTTTCTTCAGTTTCCTTCGGAAAGCGTTTGCTTAGATATTGCCGGACGATTCGCGATATATTACTATTCTCCATTTGATTACTTTTTATAATATACAATTAAAGGGAGGAAAACTCAGTAAGAAAATGAATATTTCATGAATATCCCCAGTTATTTTTACAGTGTGGGGAAAATACCCCACATAGGTGGGAATACTTCCCCATCATAGTGGGGATTTTTCCCCATACGAGTGGGAATATGATTTTCCTATTGTTTCCTCACGCACAAATTCCCCACTGTTTTTTGATAACAATCCACTTTTCTTATTGAGCTTTTGTCCTCCAGTTTGTATATTAATAGACAATAACAAAAGAAACGAAACTAAAATGAATGCTTGATATGAAGATATTATTCACTATTACCTTCTTGCTGATGCTTTTTTCTAACGAAACTGTATGTGCACAAAATGACTCAATAGCCAAAACAAAAGTACAAATATCTTATAATCATCCCAAACGGTATAAGATTGCCGATATTAAGGTGACGGGTATTAAGAATTATGATGATTTCGTGTTAATAGGCTTCTCCGGGCTGTCGGTTGGCGACATGGTGACAATCCCTGGCGATGAAATTACAACAGCGGTAAAGCGTTTTTGGAAACATGGATTGTTTTCGGATGTAAAGATACTGGCAACTAAGCTAGAAGGCGACGAAGTCTGGATGGAAATCCGGTTGAAACAACGTCCCCGTATATCGGAAGTAAATTATCATGGCATCAAGAAAGGAGAGCGGGAAGACCTCGAAGCCAGGCTGGGCTTGAAGAAGGGCTTCCAGGTAACTCCTAACCTGATGGATCGGGCAAAGATTGTTATTCAGAAATTCTTCGACGGCAAAGGTTTTAAGAACGTAGATGTGGATATCGTTCAGCGCGACGATCTGTCGAAAGAAAGCGAAGTGATTGTCGATATCAATATCAATAAAAACGAGAAGACAAAGATTCACCGTATCTACTTCAAAGGAAATACAGCGCTGACTACCGGAGTGCTGAAGAAGGCGATGAAGAAAACAAACGAGAAATTCAGCCTCCCGAACGACTGGAAAAGCAGCATACTGGAAGCCTTCAGCACGAAAAAGTTTACCTCCGAAGAATATGAGAAGGATAAACAGAACATCATCGCCAAATATAACGAACAGGGTTATCGTGATGCCGTCTTACTCTCAGACAGTGTTGTTAATTATAATGAGAAGCTAGTAGATATCTTTCTGAAACTGGAAGAAGGCAACAAATATTACCTGAAAGATATTCGTTTTGTAGGTAATACACAATATGATTCCGATTATCTGGAAGCGATACTGAGTATGAAGCCGGGGGAAGTTTACAACCAAAAGAAACTCAACGAGCGTTTGTCGTTGGACGAAGACGCCGTGTCTAACATTTATTACAACAACGGTTACATCTTCTTCAGTGCCGACCCGGTGGAAGTGGATGTGGATAACGACTCTATCTCGCTGGAAGTTCGTATTCAGGAAGGCCCGCAGGCGACTATCAACCGTGTAATCATTAATGGTAACGACCGTTTGTATGAAGATATCGTGCGTCGTGAGCTGCGTACCAAGCCGGGCACGTTGTTCAGTCGTGAAGATCTGATGCGTTCAGTCCGTGAAATTGCACAGATGGGACACTTCGACCCGGAGAATATGGATCCCAAACCGCTGCCCGATCCGGAGAACGGAACGGTAGATATACAGTATAACCTGACTTCCAAGGCAAACGACCAGATCGAGTTCTCAGCCGGCTGGGGACAGACAGGGGTGATCGGTAAGCTAAGTCTGAAGTTTACCAACTTCTCCATGAAGAACTTTCTGAACCCGAAGACATATAAAGGTATCATCCCGCAGGGGGAAGGACAGACATTGACATTGAGTGGCCAGACCAATGGACGTTATTATCAGGCATACAGTATTTCATTTATGGATCCGTGGTTTGGTGGAAGACGACCGAATACGCTTTCTGTAAGTGCCTACTTTTCCAAACAAACAGCTATCAGTAGTAGCTATTATAATAACAATCTGTCGAATTACGGTAGTTATTATCCCGGTTATGGCAGCGGCTACGGTAATATGTACGGCTATGGCAATAACTACAACAACTACGAACTGGCCTACGACCCGGATAAGTCGATCATGATGCTTGGTGTTGCTGTCGGTTACGGTAAACGACTAAACTGGCCGGACGACTACTTTCAGTTCATGGCAACATTGAATTATCAGATGTATATTATGCACGACTGGGCCTACTTTCTCGTGCAGAACGGTACCAGCCATAATGTCAATCTGGAATTGATGTTGCAGCGCAACTCGATCGACAACCCGTTGTACACTCGTCATGGTTCGCAATTTTCAGTGTCGGTAAGCGCAACTCCCCCTTATTCTTTGTGGGATGGAAAGGATTATACCAGCATGAGTGATAGCGACCCGAATAAGTTTAAGTTTATCGAGTATCATAAATGGAAATTCAAAGCAAAGCTATTCTCTCCATTGGCTCCGGTAGCGGTGAAGCGTACGCCGGTATTAATGACGCGTGTTGAATACGGATTCCTGGGATCATACAACAGCCATAAACGTTCACCGTTTGAAACCTTCTACATGGGTGGCGACGGCATGAGCGGATACTCCAGCACCTATGCTACCGAAACGATTGGTTTGAGAGGGTATGAAAACGGAAGTATTGCCGGTAATGCCGGTTACAGTTCATACGGGTATGCCTACTCTCGTTTGGCAATGGAGTTGCGCTATCCGTTCCTGCTGGAACCGTCTTCTACCATCTACGGATTGGTATTTGCAGAAGCCGGTAACGCCTGGAAGGATTTGAAGAGTTTTAATCCGTTCGATCTGAAACGTTCTGTGGGTGTAGGTGCACGTATCTTCCTGCCGATGATCGGTTTGATGGGTATCGATATGGCTTACGGATTTGATAAGGTAAATGGAAAAAGAGGAGGCTGGCATCCTCACTTTATTATCGGACAGGAATTTTAATAATAATAAGAAAAAGAAGAATGAAAAGTATATTCATATGGCTATTTGCATGTATCGCGCAAATAGGACTATCTCAGGAAGTCAGAGAATTAACGTCAACAGAAAAAGAGAAGGACTTTCTCTTTCTGGTAGAAACACTAAAAAGCAATTATCCCTATTTCAGCCTGTATGAACGTGTATACGGAAAGTCGTGGTTATCTCAAAAGGATTCTTTTCTGAAGAAAGTGTGCAACACAAAGAATAATAAAGAATATATATTGCTGCTCGACTCCATCGTAAAAAGCCTGCATGACAAAGAAGTCGATCTCTCCCCTACTGTGTACTGGAGCCACTACCGCACAAAATACGGAGAAGCTTGCTTAATAAATCCGGGATATATACCCTGGGTAAATACATTGAACCAATCGGACAAAGAGATGGGGTATTGGAGTAAATTATTAAAGAAAGGTAATACAAAAGAAACCGTTTCAAAGAACAATTCACAGTATAAAGATTCGATCATTCCTTCACGTAAGATAGGGATCTTACACATATCGTCATTCGATCCGGAAAGCCGGGAGGATGATTTTCAGCGAATAAATGAATTTCTTTATAGGATTAGCAACTACAACTATCTCATCATAGATATACAAGGTAATAAAGGAGGGAGCAGCTCTTACTGGATGGAAGGGATCGTGAAACGGCTGATATATGCACCCGCCTGCTTCCAGCGTTACTTCGCGATCAAAAAGGGAAGGCACAACAGTTTATTCTTTTCACGCTATCTGAACAGTGATGTCACCATAGATGTATCTTCACAATTTATATCACCACCTTTGGAACTTTCAGAACAAACATTTAAGGTAACGAAGGAAACAACCATCATCTATCCGTATTTACCTATCCCTTTTAAAGGGGAAATAATCATCCTGACAGATTCAGGCGTCTTTTCTGCGGCAGATGAATTTGCTTGTTTTGCCCAAAGCACCTCCTGGGCTACTGTTGCCGGCCAGACAACTGCCGGTGGCGGTATCGGAAGCGATCCGGTAGTGATACGGTTGCCGGCTAGTGGTATACTCGTGCGTTACCCGGCATTGGCAGGATTAAATCCTAACGGTAGTCTGCATACAGAAGATAAAACAATTCCCGACACAGAGATAAAAGGAAACAAACCGGATGAAAGATTAAACAACCTGATCGACCGATTAAACGACAGTTTGTTGTTCATATAACGATGCAGACGGAGCGCGGCGTAACCGGGGAAAACTATAACAGAGCAAGGATGAAGGCGAATATAGCTTTACGAATCTCTTTCAGGGCGAGGCTTAGCTGACTTTCAACGTTTCTTTTGCTCGTATGCAGCCGTTCGGCTATTTCGCCGTTACTGAGTCCTTCGTTGCGGCTGAGTATGTAAATCTGCTTACGCTGTTCCGGCATTTTGTTTACGAGATCATCGATTAACAAGCCCAGTTCTTTTGCGATAAGATCTTCTTCTGATGTAGAACCGGCTTCATCCGGTTGGAAATTATTCGTATAAGCCAGATGGATGTATTTATGGTTGAGGTAGTTTATAGCGGCATTGCGGGCAATCGTATATAAATAGGCGTCGAAAGATTTGGCGGTGTTGATAGCTTGCCGGTTGATCCAGAGGTTTACAAATAAGTCTTCAGCCAATTCCTCGGCGTCGGATTCCGATTTTACATATCCGTAGATAAAAGCTTTCGTCTTATTATAATAGGTAAGAAATACCGTTTCAAAAGCCTTATGATCTCCATTCCATAAGCCTTCAATCGTTTTTATGTCAATACTGCTACCTGCCATGAATCAACTTCTTAGTATCGGGAGACAAAAGAAGTAATTATTTGCGGGATAGAAAATATCTTTTTGAAATCTTAATGTAAATAGCTATTTATATACAAAATTAAAATGTTTTATGGGAACTAGGGGCATCGTTGCAGTAGCCGGTAACGAATAAGCATCGGTATGCAAATGAGTAGTTACTCGTTTAAATGCCGATGCTTATCCGTTTAGCACTATAAGGCTGGCGAGCTGGCTTGCCTGTGTCGCCAATTCAACACAGGCAAGCCACTCTTCCAGCACAAGCAGGCTGTTATTTCTTCACCCACCGATCCAGCCATTCAAAGAATGTGCGCTGCCAGAGTACACCGTTCTGCGGTTTCAATACCCAGTGGTTTTCATCCGGATAGATTAACAATTCAGCAGGAACACCGCGTAGCACGGCTGCATTGAAGGCCGCCATTCCCTGACCGGCAAGGATACGATAGTCTTTTTCTCCGTGGATACACAAGATTGGCGTATCCCATTTGTCTACGAATAAATGCGGAGAGTTGGCAAATGTGCGTTGTGCCACCGGATTATTCTTTTCCCAGTAAGCGCCGCCCATATCCCAGTTGGCAAACCACATTTCTTCCGTTTCCAGATATTGCATTTCCATATTGAAGATACCGTCATGGGCAATGAATGCTTTGAAACGTTTGTCATGATGACCGGCTAACCAGTAAACGGAGAAACCTCCGAAGCTGGCTCCGACACAACCCAAACGATCGTTATCCACATACGGTTCTTTCGCCATTTCATCAATAGCCGTGAAATAGTCTTTCATACACTGACCACCGTAATCACCGCTGATTTGTTCGTTCCATTCCATGCCGAAGCCCGGAAGACCGCGACGGTTCGGAGCGACAATGATATAATCGTTAGCCGCCATAATCTGGAAGTTCCAACGATAAGACCAGAACTGGCTGACCGGACTTTGTGGGCCACCTTCGCAGAACAGCAAAGTCGGATATTTCTTGTTCGGATCGAAATTAGGCGGATAGATTACCCAGGTCAACATTTGCTTACCATCGGTTGTCTTCATCCAGCGTCCTTCTACCTTACCCATGGTCAGCTGGTCGTAAATCTGCTTGTTTTCAGTAGTCAGCTGAGCTACCTTATTATTATCGGCCAGGTCGATAGAATAGATTTCATCGCCCATACTCATAGAGTGGCGCTTAACAATCAACTTGTTTTCTCCCAGCAAGTTCACTGAATCATAATCATACGTACCGGAAGTAAGCTGAGTCAGTTTATTGCCGTTGTCCAGTTCTATCTTATATACCTGCGATTCACCATGCCATACTCCCGTAAAGTAAAGCGTACGGGCATCGGCACTCCAACAAAAACCGTCTACATTTGAATCGAAGTCCTTGCTGACAAATGTCTTTTCGCCCGTCTCCAGATTCATAACCATCAGGCGGTTCTGATCCGATTCATACCCGTCGCGTTCCATACTCTGCCAGGCAATATATTTACCGTCAGGCGAATACTGCGGATTGGTATCGTATCCCATAATACCTTCGCTGATATTTACGGTCTGCTTGGTATTCAGGTCATATACATAAATATCCGAATTAGTGGAAAGAGCATATTCCTTACCGGTCTTCTTACGGGAAGTGTATGCAATCTTATCGGAGGTCGTATTCCAGGCCAGCTGCTCGATACCACCGAAAGGTTTCATCGGTGATTCGTACGGTTCACCTTCCAACACATCAATCGGACTGCCGACCTTATTTCCGTCAAAATCAGCAATAAACGGATGGGGAGCTGTCGTTACCCATTCATCCCAATGCTTATACATCAAATCCGTCACAATGATACCGCTGGCTTTGTCCAAATCCGGATACTTGTCTTTTGTGCTCGGAACCGTCTTTACCTGCGAAATAAACAAAACCTTCTTTTCATCCGGAGAGAAAGCGAAGCCTTCGATATCGCCGTCATAATCGGACAACTGCTTCCGTCCGGTTCCGTCCGGATTCATTTCCCAAAGCTGGCTGCTTCCGCTTTCGCCGGAAAGGAAAGCAATCTTTGTGCCCCCTTTAATCCAGGTTGCTTCATTTTCAGAAAAGGAAGTGTGGGTAATCTGTTTGTTATCAGTACCATCGGCGTTCATGACGAACACTTCACGGTTGCTGCTGTTGAGAGGTACACTGTAATAAGCTACCGTGTAAACTACTTTCTGTCCGTCGGGCGAAACATTCATGCCGCCGATACGTCCCATGGCCCAAAGCGCCTCGGGCGTCATCCGACCGTCGGCAATCTTGATTTCCGAACGTCCGATAACTGGCTTTGTGTCTTCTGCTTTCTTAGCTTCCTGATTACAAGCACCTAGTAATACGGATGTTGCCATAACCATTGTTGCAATAGATTTATTCATGTACATTATAATATATTATATTCTGTGTGCGAAATTAGTAAATATAATTTATATCTTTGCACAAGTAATTTAAGAACTGAACAGTATGAATAAGATTTGGTTATTTGGAGCCGCTATAAGTATGGTATTAGCATTCGGCTCATGTAAACCTAAACAGAGTGCTTATAAGGCTGCTTACGAACAAGCCAAAGAAAAAGAGTCTACAGCTCCTGTTGAGGTAGTAGAACAAGAAGAAGAGATTGTTGAAGAGGTTGCCCCGGTTTCCAAACCCAGAACTTCTACAGCAACGACTCGCTCGGAAAGAATCAGCGCTGCACAAGGCGAAGACGCCAGCCGTCTGAAACGTTACAGTGTGGTTATCGGTAGCTTCAAGAACAAGACAAATGCTTACTCTTTGAAAGAACGTATGCAGAATGCAGGCTACAACGCTGTATTAGGTGAAAACGAACAAGGCATGTTGCGTGTAATCGTTGCCAGCTTCGATGATAAAGCTGATGCTGCCGACAGTCGCGATGCTATCAAAGCTAAATATGCACCTGATTTCCAGGATGCCTGGTTGTTGGAAAGACAATACTAATAAGACGTCTGTTAGTAAAACAGGCAAACATTATTATCGATACATGAAAAGGGATATCCTTCGGGATAATCCCTTTTTATGTTTTCTCCTTAACACACAAAAAGGCCCGGCAATGCCGGACCTTTTAATCAACCTAAATTAAAAACCTAAAACTAACCATCTTTTTGCCTTAAACAATTAACCTATACATATATGAGTTTCTTCTATTTCTTATTCGTAAGCCGGCCATGCTCCCTTATGGGAACAAACAAAAGCCGATATTTTTACAGCACATTCGTGGGCTTCTCTCAATGTCTGCCCTTTCAATAACGACATCACCAAGGCTGCCGAAAAAGCATCTCCTGCTCCTACCGTATCCGCTACATCCACTTTTGGAGTAGCTAAGGTAGAGACTTCGTCGGGGGTGTAAACCGTACTGTAATCAGCACCCGCCGTCAGAACAACCATTCGCAGGTTATAGTTCTCCATAAACCAATTAGCCACCTCTTCTTCGGTTCCTTTCAAACCGAACAGGTTTTTCAGCTCCGACATTTCATCATCATTCATTTTCAGTACGTTCGCTAGGTACAGAGATTCTTCAATCAATACCTTATTATAATAATGTTGCCGCAGGTTAATATCAAACAACCGGTACGCCGAATCGGGAGCAAACGAAAGAATAGCCTGAATCGTTTCACGGGATTGTTGACAACGCTGTCCCAAAGCACCGAAGCAGATAGCATCCGCACGTTCTGCCAGGTCTACTGCATCGGAGGTAGGCGACATATGATCCCAGGCTACACGTTCCGTTATTGTATAATGGGGAATACCGTCATCCTCTATATCCACATGTACCGTTCCTGTAGGATATGGCAACTTTTCTATTAAATACTGAATTTTGTACTTATTCAGTTCGCTCAATATATCCCTTCCGTTATCATCATCACCAATGGCACTGATAGCATACCCTTCCGCTCCCAAACGGGAAGCATGGTAAACAAAATTAATCGGTGCGCCGCCTGCCGTCTTACCCGTGGGAAGCAAATCCCAAAGAAGTTCGCCAATACCGACCACTACCGGTTTTTTATTTTGTTGCTTCATCTGTTCCATGATGTAGTAATTCTTTGTAATACGAGATTTTTGTTCCTTATGTTGATGATGCAAAACTAAGGAACGAAACAGAAGCAGACGATAACGGATGCTACAAAAAGGATAACATTCGTTACATAAAAGGTTTATTTTCAACAGGCTTATATTGTCGTTACATAAATGTAACGAGTGTTATCCTTTCTCCTGATATTCGGTTGGTGTAATATTATACACCGCCTTAAAGCATTTGGAGAAATAAGGAGGGGAACTGAAACCGGTTGCATAAGCGGCCTCATTGACATTACAGTCTTTCTGACGCAACAAGGCAGCGGCTTGCTTCAAACGGTAGTTACGGAGGAAATCGGTAGGCGTCACTCCTGTCAGTTCTTTTACTTTCCGGTAGAGATGCACACGCGACAGGCCTAGCATTTCACTCGCTTTTTCGATACTGAAGTTTGAATCCGGATAAGATTCCTCAATCAATGCCATGAACTTGCGCATAAACAATTCGTCCATACTTTCCGCCTTATCCGTTTTCAATCCGGAAGCGGCAGGCGATTGAAGTTCCTGGGCAAATGCATTCCTCAGCCGGGCACGTTCTTCCAGCAGACGGACGATACGGAGTTTTACTTCTTCAATATTAAACGGTTTCTGGATAAACTCATCGGCACCGCTGGCAATACCATACATCCGCTGTTTATCATCGGAAAGGGCGGTGAGCAATATAACCGGTATATGGCTGAAAACAATATCCGATTTAATCCGCTTACACAATTCATAGCCATTCATTTCGGGCATCATCACGTCACTGATTACCAGCGACACATTTTCTTTTGCCAGTATATCCACTGCCACCCGACCATTCTCTGCCGCCAGGATACGGAAATTCGGTTTCAGTTCTTTTTGCAGATACGCATTAATATCCGGATCGTCTTCAACAATCAGGATCGTATAATCGTAGGTACGGTTTACAATCTCATCCATTTCACGGGTATCCAGATTAGCCACGCCGCTCGACAATTCTGTCACGGAAGGCGCAAACACACAGGATTCATCAAAGTGAGATTTTCCTTTGGGCAACTCGACAAAAAAGACGGTACGTTTCCCCGGTTCACTTTCCACACGGATACTTCCTTTATGCATACCGACAAACTCATGAGTCAGGTGCAGGCCGATTCCCGTCCCGGTAAGATGGTCGGCGGTAAAAAACTGATCGAAAACGGAAGACAGGTTCTGCGGTTGGATTCCTTTCCCATTATCTTCTACCGAAAGGATAACATATCCCGCATGATCCTGCAAACGAATTGTGACGGTTCCTCCGTCGGGTGTAAATTTAAAGGCATTCGACAACAGATTGGCCAGTATCTTTTCCATCTTATCCGTATCCACCCACAACATTACGGAAGAGACATCATGTTGAAACGAGTATTGTATCTGTTTGCTCTGTGCCATATTATCGAAATAGGAACTGACATCTTCGATAAAGGTAATCAGATCTATTTCCGTCACCCGCATATCCATCTTGTTACTTTCTACCTTACGGAAGTCGAGCAGCTGGCTGACAACACGTTTCAGGCGGTCGGCATTCTTCTTTATGATATGTATGTCGTCGGCAAGCGGAGAATCGGGAGGCAACTCTTTCGATAGCTTATTCAATGGCCCGAGTATCAGTGTCAGCGGTGTTTTGATCTCATGGGACACATTCGTGAAGAACTGGAGCTTGCGGGTAGTAGCCTGTTCGATCTTCCGGTTGGCAATAGCCAGTTCTTCGCGTTGTTGTTCCACTTGTATATTGGTTCGCTTCAACTCATGGTTCTTACGCTGTACCTTGCGGAAGATGTGTATTACATAAAGAGCCAGTAGGCCCACTACTCCCAGCAACAACAGGATCAAACCGACTGAATTTTGTAAAAAACGGTATTCTGAAAGCATCTCTTCCAGATTATTCCGCTGTTTCTCGATCTGTTCTTGATAATCAGCCAACTGTTCAGTCTGCAAATATAATGTACCGGCATTCTCCTTGTCGATCAGGGCCGATGTCAGTGCATATTGTTTGGAAACAGGCTGCCCGTTCAGTATCTGCCAGGCAACCTTTATCGCGGTAGTCCCTCCGGTCGGATATACGAAAGAGGCAGTCAGATAGCCGTTACTTACCGCTTCAATTCCTTTTCCTTTCCCCGGCAAAGCATCTATGCCGATAAACTTTATCCTTTTTACTGCCAGCGGATCTATTTCCATAATAGCTTCCCGCGCAGCCAAAGCCATCACATCGTTATGTGCATACACGATATCAATATCATCAAACAGGCCGAGTGCAGCTATATTCTCTTTTGTTTCTTTCGAATGCCAACGCCCGTAAACAGTTTTCAGAATCACATTATCATTATGAATAAGGGCATCACTAAAACCGTTATGTCTGTCGCGGGCAGAAGAAGAACCTTCGCGCCCCCACACTTCGACAATCGTTGTCTTCTCTTTCTTCAACAATGAATTGATAAACAATCCGGCTGCACGGCCAATCTCATAATTGTCCGCACCGATAAAAGTCGTATATTCTTCCGAATAAATCTTCCGGTCTATTATAATAGTAGGAATCCCCGCCCGGAAAGCCTCTACGGCTGCGGTTGTGACAGGCTCCGATTCGTTGGCAGATATAATGACAAGGTCTACCCGTTGTTTGATAAACTCACGTATCTGTTTGATCTGAGTGTCATTGTCTTCACCGGCATCTTTTATTTGCAGAGTCAGTCCGGGATACTCAGAAGCTTTTACCTGCATATCCAGCATCATCGCCTTCCGCCAGCTATCATTGATAGAACTATGGGAAACGCCCACAACAAATTTCTTTTCTCCTTCCTGTTTACAGGATATTGTTAGAGACAAGATACATATCAACAGACAAAAGCGGTATATAATGGGTTTCATGAAGCAGCCGATTTTCAGGGTTTCGTACAAAAGTACGGATTATCGGCATAACAGACAAAATTTATTTTGTACATTCGTCCCTCAAATAATTGTTGCATAACATGAAAATAATAAATAAACAACTACTCGACGAGACCAGCGAACGTGCCAAACAGTCACCTCGTCTGCGCATGAATTACAACTTCCATGAACAACTGGACGATCCTGTAAACCGTCTGCTGAATGCCATGGAGCCGAATACTTATATCCGCCCTCACCGTCATCTGAATCCGGATAAAGACGAAATTTTCCTGCTGCTCCGTGGGAAAGCCATGCTATTTATCTTTGATAATGACGGAAATATCACAGAAAAACTTCTGCTCGACCCGCTTGCCGGATCGTATGGCGCAGAAATCAAACCCGGTATCTGGCATAGCCTGCTCGTATTGGAATCGGGAACAGTTATTTATGAAGTGAAGCCAGGGCCTTTCGCGCCTTTACATCCTGAGAATATGGCTCCGTGGAGTCCGGAACCGGATGACGAAAAAGGTATCAAAGAATATCTGATTTATCTATCCTCGCAAATCGAATAAAATCCGCTATAAAATGAAAAATTCCCGTATAATCAGACAAACCGGAAAGCGATTGGTTGCATTGACAGCCTTTCTGCTCTGTACTTTCATAGCTTCCTCACACATCAATTCACCGGAAGAAAATACTTATCCGACAACAGAAAGGCTTTTCCATATCGCCCGGAGTGTCAATAAAAATCTGGTCTGCTATGATGTTAATCTGGAAAACGGCAAATTGAATACCAAAACGCCCCTCAATGTCTATTGGGTAAACCGGGAAGAACGACCGGGGGAAACAAACAGTTTAAGCTACTTCCAACGAAAAATGGCATACGGCTATAAACTGGTTTCGGAAGGGAATGATTCCAGCGAAGTTACTTTGAGCGCATATCCGGATAAAAAGCTGACTATTTGCAAAAAAGACTCCAAATATGTATGCCTGACAACAATCGAAAACCATCCGGCGATACTTGAGTCACTATATGTCAAAGCGAAGTCCGGCAATCCTCTAAGTGTAGAATATGTCGAGTTGCAGGGAGTGGCTACAGATACAGGGACAAAAGTGACCGAAAGAGTAAAGAAATAAAAAAGGGACTGTGTCAAAATCCTGTTTCGTCATGGCGGATCAAGTCCGGGATGACAGGACAATGAATTTTGACGCAACCCCTTTTACTTTATTTACAAAGTTCCTTATACCAACTTGTGAATAACCAGTCCCGAACGCAATTTCGGTTCGAACCAGGTTGTCTTAGGCGGCATGATATTTCCGGTATCGGCAATATCCATCAATTGCTTCATAGTAACCGGATACAAGGCCAGGGCCACTTTCATTTCTCCGCTGTCGACACGGCGTTTCAACTCACCCAAACCACGGATACCTCCGACAAAATCTATACGTTTATCCGAACGCAGGTCTTTGATTCCCAACACTTCATCCAGAATCAGGTTTGAAGAAATTGTAACATCCAGGACTCCAATCGGATCATTATCATTATAGGTACCCGGTTTAGCTGTCAATGAATACCATTTGTTTCCCAAGTAAAGAGAGAAGTTATGCAGACCAGTTGGTTTGTATATCTCCGTTCCTTTATCTTCTACAAGAAAGTTTGCAGCCAGCTTTGCCAGAAATTCCTCTTCGGTAAGTCCGTTCAAATCCTTCACCACACGGTTATAATCGATAATAGTCAACTGATTTGCCGGGAAGCATACAGCCATGAAATAGTTGTATTCTTCATCTCCGCGGTGATTCGGATTTTGTTTGGCTTTTTCCGCCCCCACCAAAGCTGCTGCCGCAGAACGGTGGTGTCCGTCAGCTATATACAAAGAAGGCATAGCTTCAAACAGTTCAGTAATACGAGTAATATCATTATCATCATTGATGATCCAGAACGTATGACCGAAACCATCCAGTTCGGCTACAAAATCATATTCAGGAGCGTTTGCCGTATATTTCTTTACGATAGCATCCAACTCGGCATTGTCAGGGTAAGCAAAGAAAACCGGTTCGATATTAGCATTGTTGACACGCACATGTTTCATGCGGTCTTCTTCCTTATCACGACGAGTCAACTCATGTTTCTTAATATTCCCCTTCAGATAATCATCCACATAGGCACAAACTACCAACCCATATTGTGTACGTCCGTTTATCGTTTGGGCATATACGTAATATTGTTCTTTCTGATCCTGAACCAACCAGCCGTTATCCTGAAATTTCCGGAAATTCTCCGCTGCTTTTTCATAGACAGCTGGATCATGCTCGTCTGTTCCTACCGGAAAATCAATTTCCGGCTTGATTATATGATATAATGATTTTTCATTTCCTTTCGCTTCTTCGCGTGCTTCTTCCGAGTTCAACACATCATAAGGACGCGAAGCAACTTCCTTTATTAAATCTTTCGGCGGACGAATGCCTTTAAAAGGTTTAATTTTTGCCATGGTAGTAGATTTATTTATTGACTCTAAACTTTTCGTTACCGTTCTGCAAGAAATCAACGATTTGTTTTGCAGCAGCAATACCGGCATTGATGTTGGCCTCAGCAGTCTGGGCACCCATCTTTTTCGGTGTACCGAAATAGCGGTCCGGATATTTGGCAGCCAGGTCTGCATCGATAGCCGGTTTGATATCCGTGATATATTTAAAGTCAGGACGTTCTTCCAGCATCTTTGCCAAACCGGCTTCGTCGATCACCTCCTTACGGGCTGTGTTTACTACGATAGCGCCTTTAGGCATAGAGTTCATCAATTCAAAATTGATAGAACCTTTTGTTTCGGCTGTAGCCGGGATATGAAGAGATACGATCTGGCAAGCCTTGAACAGGTCGGCAGTGGAAGCAACCGCTTTTACACCATCTTTTTCAATCACTTCTGCCGGACAGAATGCATCATAAGCATATACATCCATATCGAAACCTTTTGCAATACGGGCTACATTACGTCCCACATTACCATAAGCCAGGATACCCAGCTTCTTGCCCATCAATTCTGTTCCGGAAGTTCCGTTATAGAAGTTTCTGACAGCATATACCAACATACCGAAAACAAGTTCGGCAACCGCATTGGAATTCTGTCCCGGCGTATTCATTACACACACATTGTGGGCAGTGGCAGCAACCAGATCCACATTGTCATAACCGGCACCGGCACGAACCACAATCTTTAATTCTTTGGCAGCATCCAACACCGGAGCATCAATGATATCACTACGGATAATCACCGCATTGGCATCTTTCACAGCATCCAGCAATTGAGCTTTGTCCGTATATTTTTCCAGAAGAGCCAGTTCATAACCTGCACCTTCAACAACTTCACGGATACCTTTCACTGCTATCGCAGCGAAAGGTTTATCGGTAGCAACTAATACTTTTGTCATGATCAATGCTGTTTTTCAAATTCTTTCATTGTAGCAACCAACGCTTCCACACTGCTCTTCGGCATTGCATTATAAAGAGAAGCACGGAATCCGCCCACTGAACGGTGCCCTTTGATACCTACCATACCGGCAGCAGAAGCAAATTTATTGAATTCGTCTTCCAACTCCTTATATTCATCGTTCATTACGAAGCAAACGTTCATGATAGAACGGTCTTCTACGGCAGCAGTACCTTTGAACAATTTGTTACGGTCGATTTCATCATACAGGATAGCTGCTTTTTCAAGATTCATCTTTTCAATAACAGCAACACCACCTAACTCCTTATACCATTTCAATGTCTGCAAAGCGGCAAAGATCGGGAACACAGGAGGCGTGTTGAACATAGAGTCCTTCTTTATATGTGTATTGTAATTCAGCATTGTAGGAATAGCACGGTCTACATGTCCTAAAGCATCTGTACGGACAATAGCCAATGTTACACCAGCAGGAGCCAGATTTTTCTGTGCACCGGCATAAATTACATCATATTTAGAGATATCGATCGGACGGGAGAAAATATCAGAAGACATATCGGATACCAGACGTACATTCAGATCGGGATCATAACGCATTTCCGTACCATAGATCGTATTATTAGATGTAAAATGGAAATAGTCTGAATCTTCTGCAACTGTATAATCTTTCGGAATATAAGTATAGTTCGCCTCTTTTGAAGATGCTACAACATCAACATCTCCGAATAATTTAGCTTCCTTGATCGCATTAGAGGCCCATGTCCCCGTATCCAGATAAGAAGCTTTTTTGTTCAACAAGTTGAAAGGAACCATACAAAACTGCATGCTGGCACCACCACCCAGAAATACAACCTCGTAACCAGCCGGCACATCCAGTAACTCTTTGATCAAAGCTCTGGCCTCGTCGTTTACTGCAACAAATTCTTTACCTCTATGAGATACTTCAAGAATTGATAACCCTGTACCTGCGAAATTTTCAACAGCTGCTGCTGCATTCTTAATCGTGTATTCGCTCAGAATAGAAGGTCCTGCAGAAAAATTGTGCTTCTTCATATCAATTTCTTTTTAATGTTATATATTATTTAAGTAACGTATTTTTCGAAAACAGGCGGCTAATGTACGAATTTAATTGAAATTTGAAAACTGAATAGTGAAAATTATTAGCAAAAAGCCACTTTTTCCACTCATCCGACAACTTTATTCCAGTTAATCATCAATTTTCAATTATTAATTGTCAATAATCAAAACCGGTCTCCCCATAATTTCCTCATATGTTCGACCAGTTTTTGCTCAGCCGGATTATTTTGCCCTTTCCAAAAGTGCTGATCCTGTACTTCCTTAGGCAAATATACCTGTTCAACAAAGTTGTTTTTATAATCATGTGCGTATTTATATTCCTTCCCATAATCCAACTCCTTCATCAAAGTCGTCGGAGCATTCCGCAAATGAAGCGGAACCGGGAGGTTACCCGTACGTTCAACCAATGCCAATGCGTCATTTATCGCCATATAAGCCGAATTACTTTTAGGGCTACAAGCCAGATAAACCGTAGTTTCCGCCAATATAATCCGTCCTTCCGGCCAACCGATCTTTTTCAAGGCATCAAAACAGGCATTCGCCAGCAATAACGCATTCGGATTAGCCAATCCTACATCTTCCGAAGCAGAGATAACCAACCTGCGGGCAATAAATTCAGGGTCCTCCCCTCCTGCCACCATACGGGCCAGCCAATAAATAGCTCCATCCGGATCGCTCCCCCTGATCGATTTGATAAAAGCTGAAATAATATCATAATGCATCTCTCCGCCTTTATCATAAGCTGCCGGATTTTCCTGTAACCGGTCAACGACTTTTTGATCCGTTATCTCGATCTCATCCGTTTCTTCTGCCGAAATAACCAGCTCCAATATGTTGAGCAGCTTCCGGGCATCTCCGCCGGAATAACGCAGCATGGCATCTGTCTCTTTCAGGACAATATCTTTATCCTTCAGTACGATATCCTCTTTAATCGCCTTATTTAATAATGTAAGCAAATCATTTTTATCCAATGATTTCAGTACATACACCTGACATCTGGACAAGAGCGGACGGATCACTTCGAAAGAAGGGTTTTCCGTTGTAGCTCCAATCAACGTCACCACACCCGTTTCCACCGCATTCAGCAAGGAATCTTGCTGGGATTTGCTGAAACGATGTATTTCATCAATAAACAATATAGGAGATACGGTATTAAAAAAGCGATTGCTTTTCGCTTTTTCAATCACATCACGCACATCCTTCACACCCGAATTAATAGCACTCAATGCATAGAAAGGAGCCTCCAGCTTATTGGAAATGATCTGTGCCAATGTTGTTTTGCCAACACCCGGCGGTCCCCAAAGAATAAAGGAAGGGACACGACCTGCATCTATCATTTTCCTTAACACGGCTCCTTGCCCTACAAGGTGTTTTTGTCCGATATAATCATCCAACGTTTTCGGACGTAATCTCTCTGCTAAAGGTTGATTCATCATGCAGACAAAAGTCGGATATTTTATTTACTTTTCAAAGTATAACCAGCTGAAAAATTCACTTACAAATAAATGTTTGAGAACAGAATTCCACAACAAAAAGAAAGTCATAAAGAGCCAAAACCGGAGTAGCACTCCCAGCAGACTAACATTTTGTCAATAAAAACATTAGAGAACTCAGAAAATTCCTCATAATCTCCTCACGTTCCCTAATGCCCTTATCCAATATCATTTAATATTTGACAAACTCGAAAGATCACGTACTACTGTCATATCCATAATATTACTGTATATCTCCGTCGTACGTACACTTTTATGCCCTAAAAGCTTCTGTACAGTTGTTATATTCGCGCCATTATATAATAATAACGTAGCATTCGTATGACGGGCGGTATGGAAAGATACTTTCTTATCTATATTCGCCATTTTACAAATCCGACGGAGTTGTTTGTTCACATTCGAATTTGAAGAAGCCGGCATATCGAACAAGGTCCACGGATTATTCTTATAACGTTCATAAATCGGAAGAGATTTTCCGTCAAACAATAAGAACAAGGGCAAACGAACATTGACATCCGTTTTGATAGATGAATAGATTAACCAAACCTTATCATCAATAATGAGAAAGTTCTCCCTCGTGATACTGACTATATCCGAAAAACGAAGTCCGGTATAGCAACTGAACAGGAACATGTCCAATGTCCGTTGTAATGTCCTGCGCCCTTTCAGGTTCAAACTCTCCAATTGCCCCAACTCTTCCGGAGTAAGATGAGTTCTTTTACTTTCCATATATTTGATCTTGTACTTACGGAAAGGATAGCGATGCAAATCAAACAGATCCTTATTGATCGCCAGATTGATGTAACGCTTCAAATGCTTCATATGTTTGGCAATCGTATTCCGGTGATATTTATTTACCAACATATAATGCTCAAGATCGCAAAGGAAATTAAAACTCAAATCATTAAAACTCACATCCGTTTTAAATGAAGAGAGAACCTGCAACGTCGAAAAATGATTCTTCAACGTTGACGGTTTCAGATTACTTTGGGTAATCTCATTTTTCATAAACAGAGAAAAAGAAGTCTGACCTGCTTCAGGTTTCTCTTTCAGATCATTCAACGAAAATTCCTTACCGGTATGTACAATCTCCAATTCCAGCTGTTCTAATTCTGCAATAAAATTAGCCAGATACTGATTTAAAGAGTCCATATTAGGATGGTTCTTCACTGCTTTTCTCTTTGCATCCCACTGGAAAGGCTTGACATAGACCTTTGTCGAAAAATACTTTTTCTGCTTATTCAAGTACGCTTCTACCTGAACCAAAGCTTTACCTTCTGAGTTTAACTGCTTCTTGCGGTTAAATACCAAGTTATAAATTACTTTTTCCATGATATATATTTATTTTCTGAATGAAACACGAAGGAACAATAATTAGTTCTTTCTTATGTCCAAGACAAATTAAAAATTTGTTATTACTTATTTACCGGAGTTCCGAAGAGACAAAATCCCCACCTTGACTTGCCTTAAAAAACAATTGATCCGAATAACTCATTTCTACTATGAGTCTGCAAAGATAAAAGAGACTTACTAATCATAAAAAACAAAAAACAAGAAGAAGCTTTCCGAAATGGATACAAAAAAGCCTTTTTTACTCAATCTGTTCAGAAAGTGAAACACAAAGAATCTATTTTTTTGATGATTGAAAGAAAAAATAAAAAGTGTAGCGTTTACCAATATCCCCATTAAAGAAAACAGTTTTAGCCAAGTTGACAGCCGTGAGTGAAGCATTGAAGAAAAAGAGGAAGCGCCACTCCTCTATACAAAGATAATCAAAGAGTAAGAGTCAAAAGATGAAGAATGACACCTAAATTCATAAAACATAAATTTGTATGAATAAGCAGGAAATGAGAAACGGGTAGACATCCGTTCGCCATTCCCTGCCTATCCGTTGGAAGATAAGCGTATGTTTTTTTTTCCAAAAATACGTACGGCTTTTTCCCTGACTTAGTTGCGCTATCATGCCAGTACTACTATGTCATCTTGCTGGCGTAGTAGTGTCAGTACCATTAACTCTACTATGTGAAGGTGGGTGACACTATAATGCTACCTATTGCATCCTTTACCCCAGACAGATTGAGAGAGATGAATGTAAAAAGAAAGGCTGTACCGTAAAACATAATTACGACACAGCCTTTTATAATTTGTTACCAGTAATTTTATTTACTTATGGTTCATTTTTACCATTCAATCATCAAAAAACCGATTCTGTATATTCTATCATATTCATAATACCCAAAGAGAATCCTTTATCGGATTAATATTGCGGATTCTGAATCAAAATAGAAGGAGCTAAGTCTATCTCTGCTTGCGGAATCGGTAATATTGTACGATAATCATTGTATTTGATTTCTCCGACATATGGATTGACGACAGACTTTTTATTTCTCCAATAATCGAATGACATACTATTTTCTGCCATTAATTCAATACGACGCTCGAACAATATATCATCCAATGTTACACTTTTTACTTCTACATAATCTGAAATACGATTTTTACGCAATGTATTTACATACGAAACTGCATCCCCGTTGGTTTTCAATGCCGCCTCTGCTGCAATCAGGTAAACCTCGGATAAACGTATGATCTTGGGATTGTTTACATAAATATTGTTGTCACGTCCCGGATATTTGGCTGGATATACTCCAGGGTTTGCACCCTCTTCTTGATTATCGATCAAACCAGAACGAATATCTTTAGGATTTGCAATCAAATATTTATACAAATCGCTGGATTCTTCAAAGGCGCATTCTCCATAACCATCAGAAGAACAATAATAACCAACAGCATTACGCTGTGCATTATAGTTGGTAGTGATAGTCATTTCAAACAATGATTCGGTAGTGTAAGTCAATCCCCATGATTTCAAATAATTATCAATTGTATAAAGAGAGTATTCTTTACAAGCGATAACCTCATTTGCATCTTTCAATGCCGCTTCGTTGTTTCCATAATAAAGATTTGCACGAGCACGAAGAGCCAGCGCAGCCCAATAGTTGATATGCCCGTTGTTTGCTTCTTTTGTCAACAAAGGAATAGCCGTATCAAAATCTTTCAAAATCTGGTCGTATGTTTCTTTCAATGTTGTACGTGGAGCAACATATCCAGGTTCATACACTTCAAGAGACAACACAAGCCCCGTATTACCTGCATTAATATCATCGGATATTGTCGGAATCTGGCAAAACATACGAGCCAGATCAAAATGAAGTAATGCGCGCCAAGCATACAACTGACCTTTATAATCATTGAATGTAGCCTCATCTTCTTCTGCCACGACTAAAACATCGGCAGCAGCTAAAGCCTTATTTACATTAGCGATTGCTTTGTAAAAATAATAATAAGCCCAATCAGGAATATCATCTTTTTGAGTAATCGTGTAACGAGATAACGGACCGGCTTGATTGTTATTACTTAATGCTTTAAAATCCGAACCTCTCAAATCGGCATAGATCGCAAAATCGGCACTGTATGTCATACGGTCTTCCGACATCAAATAATAAATTCCATTTACAGCATTGCCAAAATCATCTAATGAAGTAATTGCCTCTTCAACAGGTAGAGATGTTGATGGGTTTTTCTCCAAGAAGTCGCTGCAAGATGTAAATATACTACTGATGAAAGCACCTATTAATAATATCTTTTTCATATACATTTCTTTCTTTTTAATTATAATTCAAAGTTCAAGCCAAACATAAATGATCTTGTCGGCGGTGTATCGACTTGCCGATAACCATTCACATCTACATCCGGGTCAATATAATCGCTCGCACAATAAATCAAGAATGGATTGTTGGCTTTAAAGAATACACGTAGGTTATTGATGTATTTCTTGGAAACAGGAACCTTATAACCGAATGTGATATCACGCATACGAATATTGTTTGTTGATTTAATTGTACGCGAAGAGAAACGGTCTGACCGATATGGGTTGTTATATATCGGTCTCGGGTTGTCTACCACATCACCAGGAGCTTTCCAATAGTTTCCTGCAACCTCTTTTGACACACTGAAGTTTCCGATACGCATACCATCACTCTGTGACAAGAAATAAGCCGGATAATCAAACAAGCTTGCACCGGTTTGGAATGAAATCATAAAAGATAAATCAAAATTCTTATAGACGAACGTATTTGTCATACCACCAATCCAGTCCGGAATAGCTTTCCCTACAATCGTATTTCCGGCTTTTGTGTAATAGTTCGTTACATTGCCATCTTTTACAACCTGACCGTCTACGACCGCATCACGGCTGTTTAATGAAGGATCAATGTAGAATTCTCCTAAACCAGTTTCCGGATTAACCCCTAACCACTGTGGCAGATAGAATGTGTGCATAGATTCTCCTTCGCGGAGCAGATACATGTTACCATCACCATACATGATGTCATTACCTTCAGGCAGCGACTTTATTTTATTATTTTGTTTAGTTACGTTGAAATCGGTAGTCCAAGTAAAATCTTTTGTCTGAATATTGGTAGAGCCGATTGTAAGTTCTATACCGTTATTTTTGATTTTACCAAGATTTTGCCAGTTAGTACTGAAGCCGGTAATATATGAAGTCGGTACTCTAAAGAGCAAATCGGTTGTTGTCTTGTCATAATATTCAAGAGACACATTGACACGATTATATAAGTTCCAGTCAATACCGATATTGAAGTTTTTGGATTTTTCCCAACCCAGATTAGAGTTACCTGCACTACCCCAATAAATAGCACTGGCATCACCATAACCGCCACCAAAAGAGTAAGTAGCCAAATTGGCGTAATAGTCGCTGGGTAAGTTACCATTTGTACCAAAAGAGGCACGTAGTTTCAAATCACTGAATAGAGGATTGTCAGACAAAAAGTCTTCTCCACTAATTCGCCATGCACCAGAAACAGACCAAAAGTTAGCCCAGCGGTTATTCTTTCCTAAGCGAGAAGAACCGTCACGACGGAAACTTCCAGACAGATAATATTTGTTGTCGAAATCATAATTTACATTGGCAAGTACAGACATGATAGACGAACCGTATGTCGAACTTGATACGTTATAAGGTTGTCCGTTTGCCAATTCCGGAAGTTTGTCTGTCGAATATGATTTGGCTGAAGCCACTGTCAGCAACAGACTACGGTCTTCAATTTCGTAACCAACCAATGCACGGATGTTGTGTTTGTCGAAGTTGCCATTGTAATTTAAAGTGGTAGAGGATGTCATTGTCTTATTCGTATAGTCTGTTCGGTATCCTAAACCATTCAAAGAAGCCCCATTTACACTACTCGGCGCCCAAAATTCACGTTCCTTATTATCAATATAGTCATAACCAAAGATAGTCTTGGCAGAGATTCCATAAGGAAGAGAAACTTCCGCTTCAAAATTTGTCATACTTCGTAACATTTCAGAAGTAACCGTTTCTGCGTTAGGACCGGTTGATTCACCTAACATCAGGTTGGGATTTGAAATATTTGATTTCAAACCTGCATTCGGATTATATGAACCGTCTTCCAATTTGTTTACAGCTGTTGGGTCCATAGAATACAGGATAGAAAGAGGAGAGCTTGTCCCCATTCCTTGCTCCTGATCATTTTGGTCGCGAAAACCATTGGTATTTGTAAATGATAACATTTGACGAGCGTTTATGCGTAGCCAATCGAAAGCCTGGTGGTCAATATTGATACGTCCACTATAACGTTCAAAATCACTGCCGGCAACGATACCTTTCGTCTTATTGTATCCGAAACCAGTGTAGAATTTTGTTTTCTCATTACCACCGCTAATAGCGACTTGGTGGTCTGTGATCATACCGTTTCTATATACTTCTTTTTTCCAATCTGTATTAATATCGGAATCATAATTCCAAAAGAAATCAGGCGTATTTTCGTTAGAAAAGGCATTAGCGTCTGCTTCGTTCATGCCGCCTCTGAATATTGCATAGTTCTTGATGCCTTCCCAATAGTATTCTTTTAATTCGGCTGCATTCATCAGGTTGTATTGATTTTTTACTGCCATATTGGTCCAGCCGGTTTCCATATTGTAGGTAATTTTTGTTTTACCTTGTTTACCCTGTTTAGTTGTAATGATTATTACACCGTTGGCAGCACGGGACCCATACAAAGAAGCAGCAGCGGCATCTTTCAGTACCGTTAAGTTTTCAATATCATCCGGATTGATGGATGATAATACGGATTGAGATTTCAACCCGGAGGTGACATCATCATTTACAATGGCGACTCCATCAATGACATACAGAGGCTGGCTGGATGCACTGATCGAACTGATACCACGGATTTGGATTCTTTGGTCAGCACCAGGATCACCGGTTGATCCTCCGACACGAATACCTGCTACTTTCCCTTGTAAAGATTTTACAAAAGACTCTTTTTGTGCTGACAATTCCTCAGATTTGACAACAGAAGCAGATCCGGTGAAAGAAGCCTTTTTCGTAGTACCATACGCGACCACCATCACTTCATCAAGCTGTTGGTTATCACTTTCCAATACAATCTTTAATATTGGCTTAATTACAACCTCTTGGCTTTTCATACCGACGTACGAAATCACCAGAGTCTTTGCAGAACTAAGTCGGCTGTAACACATTGATTGTTAGCTACTTACAAATATTAGGCAATTCGGTTATTTTTACTATAATAAGCTTATTCAATCTCTTTTTATC
>NZ_JAMOKT010000038.1:0-72580 GCF_023656795.1 Parabacteroides caeci | reverse complement strand
GTTAAGACTTTTCTTTCTGCAAGATTACCTTTATTCCCCAATTACACAACTTTTTTTGAAATATTTTAATGATTTATGCCACAAAACATATTTTAATAGAAATTTTGGTGCGGTTGCCCTGATAAAGAATAACAGGTGAACGATTTATAAAGATTTTATCCTATATTTGGGGAATATTTACTTATAATCATCTTAGATCATGAACACAGAAAAGGCCACTCCTGTAACAGCCATCGTGCTGGGAGCCAGCGGAAGAGGAAAATTGTACGGCGATTATTCACTGGAACACCCGGAAGATTTGCAAATCACCGGCATTGCCGAGTTGGTGGAACTGCGCCGCAACATATATGGCGACAAATACCATGTACCCGAAGAAAACCGAGTCGCCACCTGGGAAGAGATGCTCAGCCGTCCCAAGTTTGCCGATGCCGTCATTATCGCTACCCCCGACCATCTGCATTATGCCCCCTGTATGAAAGCGCTCGACCTGGGATATGATATCCTCCTTGAAAAACCGATCGCACAGACAGACGAAGAATGCCGTCGCCTGGTAGCCTATGCCAAAGAAAAAGGAAAGATCGTCGGCCTGACGCATGTGCTCCGTTACTCGCCTTATTTCGGAATGCTGAAAGAGATGGTGAGCAGCAAAGCGATCGGCGACCTGGTCAGTATCCAGCATTTCGAACCGATAGAACATGTACACATGAGCCATTCATATGTGCGCGGAAGCTGGCGCAACGCAGAAGCGAGTACGCCGTTGGTCCTTGCCAAATCGAGTCACGACCTGGATATCCTCCACTGGATCATCGGCAAGCCCTGTAAGAAAGTGGTAGCCTTCGGTGACCTGGCGCATTTTAAGGCGGAAAACGCCCCCGAAGGTGCTCCGGCCCGTTGTACCGACGGCTGTCCGGCAGAAGCGACCTGCCCTTTCTCCGCCCTGAAAATCTACTACCGCGACCGCACCTGGCTATACGTATTCGACCTGCCGGAAGACCCGGACAAACAGGGCGACGTCATCCTCGAAAACCTAAAAACAGGACCGTACGGCAAATGCGTCTACCATTGCGAGAACAACCAGCCCGATCATTATATGATGCTGATGGAATTTGAAGGCGGCGTAACGGTCAACTTCTCGATAGAGGCTTTCACATCGTATGGCGGCCGCCGTACCCGCATCATGGGGACGCGTGGCGACATCGTCGGCGACATGGAAGAGTTCACCCACACCGACTTCGCCACCGGTGTTTCAAAAACATACAATGCCAATGCTGAAGACGCTCTCAACTACGAAGGCGTAGGCCACGGTGGCGGTGATGCCGGTATGATCCGCGACTGGATCGAAGCCATCCGCCGCCAGGATGCCAGCCTGATGAGCACACCACTCGACGAGTCGCTGGAAAGCCATCTGATAGCCTTTGCAGCAGAAAGAAGCAGGAAAGAAGGGAAAGTGATAAACCTTTAAAAGTTACAGCCGCCCACCAATCAGCTTATATCCGATCCCCCGTACATTTAATATTTTGATACGGGGGTCTTTCTCTAATTTATGGCGTAGTTTGGTGATAAATACATGCAGGCTGCGGGTATTGTAAAAGCTGTCGTTACCCCAGAGTTGCAGCAGGATATCCTTCGTGTCGACCGGCAAAGTTCCGCTCTCGCAAAGAAGCCGCAACAACTCCGACTCCCTGAATGACAGTTCGATCTCCTCACCGCCGATCTGCAAAGTCTGGGTAGAGGGGTAAAAGGTGTAAAGTCCCAGTTCGTGGTAAATAACGGCTACCGGTTCAGACAGGCTTTTCACTGTCAAAGCCTTCACCCGGGCAATCAGTTCACGGAGGCTGAAAGGCTTCCGCAGGTAATCGTTCGCCCCAAGCCCGAAACCGAATACGATATCGTCCACTGAAGAACGGGCACTCAGAAACAGTACGGGCACCTCCTTATCCATCCGGCGAATGCGGCGTACCATCTCGAAGCCGTCCACCTCCGGCATCATCACGTCGGCAATGATCAATGCGGGATGCTCCCTGAAATACTGTTCGAGCCCTTCCAGGCCGTCGCGGGCAATAGCTACTTCGTAACCTTCCTCTTCCAGGGCATCTTTTACAATCATTGCCAGAGAGACTTCGTCTTCTACTAATAGTATGTTCATAATCTCAGGTTATTGAGGTAATGTAATTATAAAACAGGTGCCTTTACCGGGTTCGCATTCCACTGTGACGCTCCCACCATGTTTCTCCACCATAGTCTTCACATAGAACAGTCCGATGCCATAGCCTTTCACAGATGACTGACGGACAGAGGGTATGCGGTAGAACTTATCAAAAATATGGCGGCGGTATTCTTCGGGGATACCAGGACCATTGTCCTGTACCCGTATCTGTGTCTTTCCCTCCGTCGCCACCGCCCGTATCGTTATTTCCGGTTCTTTATCCGCATATTTGATAGCATTATCCACCAGGTTGCTGATGATGCTGTACAAATGGATACGGTCTGCCTTCAGCGTGATTTCCTCCGGCTGATACTTTGTCCGAATGCGGAAAGAGCGGGACGACTTTATCTTCTGTTGCTCCACGAGCCTGGATATCAAATCATTCAAGGACAGTTTTTCTATCACCAGGCGGATATCTTTCCGTTTCTCTAAACTGAGCGAAAGGATTTGTTCCACCATCCCGCCCAGGCGTTCCAGTTCCTCATGGCAAAGGTGCAGATATTTATCAGCTTTTTCTCTATTATCCAGCAGGTTATAATGGATAATAGATTCAATGGCGGCATACGAAATGGCGATCGGTGTTTTCAGTTCGTGAGTAACATTATGCGTGAAATCATCTTTCAACTGTTCCACCGTCTTCTGATGGAATAGAAACCAAATCATATAGGCAAACGATAAAGCAAGAATCAGCAGAATCAGGAAAGAAGAAACCAGAATCCCCGTCATACCAGCCAGCGAAGCCATACGGGTGGATTCCACATAGACATAGAAAGCTCTTGGAGTAAAAGTAGTGTATTTCCAGGTATACAGGTGATAGCGTGACAAATCTTCTCCTTCGGGGACAGAAGTGGCAATGACCGTGCTGTCGGTAAGCAGACGTATCTCCGTGAAATGGCGGAGGTCCAGGTTCTTTTCCCGTAGATTAGCTGCCAGCAGGCTATCGAACTTTGCTATATTAACAGGAGAGATCGTGTCGATGATTTCATGAAGGCTACGCTGCATCTGTAACCCCAGCTCACCCAATGACTTGAAATCGTCGCCCACTTTGACGGAGTAGCTTTGCAGGACTTTCTTCATATCCTCATCTACTCCGCTTGCATAAGAGAGAGACGCCTTCTTCTCTATGATGCTGACCGGTTGAATGACCGAATCTTTATCTGAAAAACGGGTAGTCAGGGCAACTCCTCCCCGATCATCGGCCTGCGATATCGTTACCCGTTGCTTGTTCGTCTTTTTGCTGATAAAGTCAGCACGACTAAACAGTTCGACATGGTCGGCATTGCGGATAGCCTGCGTAATGTACTCCCTGTTCTGCTGTTGCAGGGAATGGTATAATCCGTTTATCCAGAACAACTGGTAGACGAAGATTCCCGACAAAGACAGAATAACCAAGAGAATGATATACTTGAACGATGATTTCATGCAAACAAATATAAGGAATCTCCGCCATGCAGCTTCCCGCTTTAAATCAAAATAACACAGTTTTCGCCGAATGTTATTTAGTCTTACCAAATGAAAGCCTTTTTTGGTAATCACTGGCGTCCTCCCTACCTTTCGTATAAAAACAAAAAGCCATGAAAAGAATCTATTACTTATTACCGATAGCCGGCTTACTCTCGCTTCCCACACAAATGCTGGCACAAAAACAGACTGGTAGCGAAACCATCCTGGTCAACGACAGCATCACGCTGAACCTGCCGGAAGTATTCGTCAAAGCGGAACGGCCGCTGGTAAAGGTGGCCGACGGAAAACTGCAATACGACATTCCCAACCTGATGAAAAGCAAACCGGTAGACAATGCGTTCGATATATTGGGGGAACTGCCGGGAGTAGGCAAGAGCGGCGACAATATCTCCCTGCTCGGTACCTCGGAAACCACCATCATCATCAACGGCCGGAAAAGTTCGATGACACCGGAACAGTTGGCCGACATGCTGAAAGCGACTCCTTCGTCCAAGGTAAAAAAGATAGAAGTGATGTACAGCACTCCACCCCAATACGGCGTGAGGGGCGCATCGATCAATGTGGTTATTGAGAACGACCGGAGCCTGGCGGATATCCTGAAAGGAGAAATATCGCTGACAGGAAAACAGGCCTGGTATTTTTCTCCTACAGCACTGATGAATCTGTCCTATACCGGAAAGAAGTATGCCGCCGACCTCTCCTACTCGGCCAATTACCGCCACGGACGTTCGACAGAAGATATGCACGCAGAACCGACCGTGAACGGTACAAAATACGATATTCTGCAAAAGAACTGGTCGGAAAACAAAGGCATCTCCCATAACCTGCGGGGGGCCTTCGAATATGATTTCAGCAATAAAGACAAGCTGTCGGCCTCCTATACAGGAAAATATGTACAAGACAAGCCAGTATCCCTGAGGGGCGGACAGACAGATTTCAAGGGTATCGAAACCGTTAATACGGCCAGCCGGACTACAGGTCCTTCGTTTCTGCATAGCACACGAATCGACTACAACGGACATAAGAACCTGAATGCAGGCATCGACTACACCTTCTACAAAGATAAATCTTTGCAGGACCTGGTTAATAATTTTGAAGACAACAATGACCAGGACAGACGCAACGAGAGCAAACAAAAATCACAGCGAGCTGATATATATATCAACCACTTCGTTGTCGTAGGAGAAGGATGGAAGATTTCTTACGGGGCAGAAGCCTCCTTATCGGGGACGACCAATGAGGCTTCCGCCCTTCTAAATAATGAAAAGGAAAGCGAAGGGACCTTCTATATGAAGCAAAAAGAACATTCGGTGGGTATATTCGGCGGTTTCTCCCATTCGTTCGGAAAGAAATTCACGCTGAATGCTTCGCTGGCTGTCCGTTATTACAAGGCTTCAGTTGATTCTGCCGGAAAGAAGAGTTCGTTATGGGATCAGGCAGACTTGTTTCCGTCGCTTTCCGCCGTTTACCGGATCGACCGTTCGAATATGTTACAGTTCTCATTGTCGAGTAACAGAAAATATCCCTCCTATTGGGCAACAACTCCCAATACCTATTATATGAATATCTACAGCGTGATAAAAGGTAATCCGCAGTTGAAACCGGAACTGAACTATTCGATGCAACTGACATATGTCATAAAGAATAAATATGTACTGGGTGCTTTCGCTAACTTCCAACCCGACAAGATACAGCAGATGTCGTATCAGCAACCCGACCGTCTGCAATCGGTCTTCCATTCCATCAACCTGGATACGCATACGATGTACGGACTGATGGCCGTTGTCCCTTTTCGTGCCGGCGAAGTGCTCAGTTCGCGGCTGACGCTGATGGGGTTCAGCATCCACAACAAAGGCACGCTGGTCGATATCAGCTTCGACAGAAAGAAGTTGTTCGGACGGGCAATGCTGACAAATACAATCTTTCTGACACGCGACAAGAACCTTTCACTCGACATCAGCGGCGATTACAGTTCGCCGGCGATCCAGGGCATTTACGATATCGATCCCCTGTATAGCCTCGATGCCGCACTGGTATGGACACTCCCCAAAAAGAAACTCCGCCTGACACTCAAAGGTTCTGACCTGCTAAACAGCCAGAAACCTCTCACCCATATCGACGAACAAGGACAGAAGAGCCGTATGGAGTTGTTCCAGGATATACGCTCCGTCTCCCTGACACTCCGTTACAGCTTCGGCGGCTACAAAGAGAAAAAGGTGAAATCCGTAGATACTTCGCGGTTCGGAACTTAATAAGATTCAGTTTTGATTATCCGGCAAGTGAATAATCAGCCGGATAATCAAAAAATCTTTTAAACTATACAAATTTAAGTGCTGTTTCATTGATTCTTTTACTCAAATCCAGTAAAGCTGCTGCAAAGCGTTTCCGTTCATCTTCTGTAAACCGGGCAGGTTTACCGTTTACTTTATTACCGTTTAAACGTTGATAAAGCCAGGTTTTACTTTTACCAAAATACTCTTTCGCAATATAACTCAACGATAAAGCATTCGCAACGTCCCCTAACTCCAATGCCAACTTAACATCCTGTAATTCTGACTTTATAGCCTTCAACCCTTTTTCTGTAGCTTCAGTAAAAATCTTTTTCTCATCGCCCGGCATCGCTTCTATCTTCTGTGCTCGCTTTTCCTGAAACATCGCACGTTCTTCGGGCGTCATGTTTTTAAACAGTTCAAAATCGGCCTGCATATCTGCTGTAGGTAAGAATTTAGATAAATCTTCCATAAATATATAAGTTTAATTCCCTTTTGTTGGGATTTTGTTTTTACTCAGATTTCAATATCTCATCTATTTCCGCAATCATATCCAATATATCATTAATATGTTGCTCAAATTCCGGTTCCTTCTTTATTACCCGATTTCCTGTATGAAATTCAAATAATAATTTCAGGTTCTCTTTCTGTCGGATAAGCTCCTCCTTCTCTTCTTTTGTCATAGCTAAGATTTTTTATATTAATACTGATTTATTTGATTTTACAAAAGTAATAATCCTTGAATCATTCTGCAATAATCCAAGGATTATTTTTATAGAATTAATGTAACGGTATCCCTGCCGGAACAATCGAAACCGCTTCCTCTTTCTCCAACGTCAGCATAAGAAGGCCATTCTTCACCGGCACTGCGGATTGTTTCAATGTCGAACCATTCATAGTTATGGAATATATATCCACAGAGCTGACTTTTTCCCAACCTTCCGGCATTCGCCAGCTGCGGTTATCGTAGCCTTCTGCGGAATAGGCGATGATCTCGTTCTCGTTCCAAAGAGCGGGGACAAATAGGTTGTCGTTTTCACGCAGGATAAAATCGCCTTTGCGGATGATCTTCTTTCCATCTTCCACACAGGCTACAACACCATCACTGTAATACAATGCGTCATCGATAAAAGCAACACGTTCAAGACGACTCAGATAATACCAAGGCAACGTCATCGTACAGAACTGAGACAGGAAACCGGGAAGATTATCCTTGTCTTTCTGAAAAATCTCCTCACCTTGCATACTGGAACCGAAACGAAAATCACCTTGTCCGTCCCGATGTGTCCGTCCCCTTGCCGATAACCGTTCGGGGACTTCCATCTGGAAGTTTATATCCGCCGGAAACCACCACGACATAGGTTGCAGGCCGACAAAACCTTCACCTGCCGGATGAGCCCAGAAAATACCTTCACCGGTAACATCGAATCCTTTTTCGCGCCAGTATTTAAAGATCTTCCGCTGTGTTTCCACCTCTTTATACATATCGATACCTCCGTTCTCCGGTTTGGCATGCCAAGGACTTAACGGACGGTTTTCCGGTTGCCAGTAAGCCATAAAAGCGTCGATATGAATGGTATGGCCTTCCTTTAGTTCGGGAACCATCTCGATCAGGTTGTCGACACGGGTTTTGGCGAAGCCTTTCTCCCACTCTTTCGTATAGCTCAGATGATAAGCTCTATGTCCTTTGACATATTCCCAGATGGATTTCAGGTTTCCATTGACATCACGTGCAATAATATCATTTTTGATATAAGTATCCCAAAGAGGACTTTCCTCGAAAGCATCGACCATATTGATGTGCAGACTGATAGTCGTATTATAAGCACGTGCTTCACGGATCAGCCAACGGAGACTTTCTAGAGCTGTAGCATCTTCTTCGCGTTTCAGCTTAGGGTTGACGATGCTCCAGTCGGGATAAAGATGATCATGACCACCACGCTGCCAACCGACCAGATAAATAATTTTAGGAATACCGCGTGTCAGGTGATCTACCCGTTTTACGACGTCCAATGCTTCTGCGAACGTACAGAGACGGGACGGGTCTTTATGCTGAAAGATCACATTATTCGGATCGGGTTCATTCAGTTCACCATCATACCCCATAAAAAGTTTCAATACCAGCGTCTGATGATAGTCACGGTAATAAGGAGTCACGACCACTTTCTTTTTAGCCGAATAAGTAGTTCCGTCTTTCTGATAAACAGCCGTAACTTCTGCCAATCCGCCATCTTTCGGAATCAACTGGTCACCGGACAAAGCAGCAACCTCGACATTCCCGCTGGCATTGACGGTGCGAACGGATAAGGCTACATCAGACAATGGAATATCCCATGTATTACCTTTCGAATCACAACCGATAATACGGATCGTTCCCCGTTCACCCGGATTACGCACCGGATTAAGAGTCTCTTTATCCAACTGAATCTCTATTCGCTCCAGTGCCCTCTGATCGCTACATGACAAAAAGAAAAAGATTGTTAGAATATAATAGAATATTTTCATGATAATAAGTCCTTTTATTTAATAATAATCAACCATCCTCGCTTTGGATCAACCGGGATCGATTCATCCGGAGTAAATTCACGAGCTTCCTGAAAATCTGTAATTGCCGGGGCAACCATACGGACAGAAGAAGGGTTCAGACCCAATTGTTTCCAGTCGATAGTCAATTTCACCTGTTTCTTATCACCGGAATAATTACCAAGCGATAATAAAGTCTTCCCCTCATTGACATAGGCCGTAACCTTCACCTCTTTATCGGAAGAGGTTACTGCCGGCTTTTCTTCCCAGAAACCGATCATTTTTGCATCCATGATTCCGAAATCATCCCACAATTGCCAAATATACCGCGGATCACAGGAAACTCCTTCCGTCACCCAAGGTTGGCGAACCGTCATGCCATATTGCATACCCAGCCATTTATTACCACCGCCATGCAACATATCTCCCATCAGGCCGAACGGAATACCGGAAACTTCCACCAGCCAGTTAGCAGGCGACATCTCATCGTACATGAAACTTTCACCGAACCAAACTTTATCCACATACGGGAAATACTCCGCATATTGAGTGGCCGGACCACGCGAGAACCCGGTATTCGAATGCAGGTCGATAATGCACCCCGGCTTCACATCATCCATCGCATGACGCATACGTTTCAGCATATCACGACCGAAAGCGACATCATCCAGGTAAAGACCGTCGATATCGACATGTTTTACCATCCAGGCCAACCCTTCTATATAATAATTGTACCAACGGGAATCTCCGGTAGCTGTCAGGACAGAAGCATCGGCTGCAATCCCCAAATGTTGGTCATCGAGATGCTGATACCATTGAGGGGTATAATCCGTTACATAATGCTCCCGGCACCAGGGGAAACCACCCCCTCTGCCACCTTGCAGGATTTCATCCCCCAAACTGCGCAACGCCCATATCTCCGGGACGACATTCGTCAGTTCACGGATAGTATAGTAAATCTTAACCTTACAACCTTTGCCATGCCATTCGTTCACAAAGTCTTTCATCCTGGTCGCTGTGATAAACGGATAGTTGATGAACGGATTCAATTCATTAGCATGATGGACATTGATAATCTTGATGCCGGCTTTTAAATTCTCTTCAGTCGGTGTCGGAGCTCCGCCATTGTGGTAATAACGGTCGGCAAACTGACTGTGAGCATTCAGTTTTTTGACAGGAGTTATCAGCAACGCAAAATCGAATGTCAGATTCTCTCCGGCGTTGAGCGTACGTTCTCCACTGTAAGCAGTAGCAAGTGTACGACTTCCGTTGCGCTGAATACGGAAACCGCCTTTACCGTTATTGTACCAGCTTTCGGGATAAGCAGGTCGATATAGATTCAAAAGCGGTCCGGTATAACTGGCTCCGCGCAATTCACAATGGATACCGGCTTTCTCGGAACCGCACCAGAAACTGTCGAAAGGCCATAGCCAGGAGGTACTTTTGGAAGTAGGAATAGAAACGGCATAATCATGAACCGTCTTTCCTTTTGTCTCCCAACCGCCCGAATAGGTAGCCGGCGTTTCCTGCCCCGGTAGCCCCAGTCCCATAAAATAAGGGGAGGCTTCACTTTTCAGCGGTATTTCCAGACGGATATCCTTAACCTGCAACTCTTTTTTGGGTTCTATAGAATAAATGTAATTAATCCAACCGTCAAACTCCATTGTTGCATGACAAGTCAACGCAAGGTCGTCATCTTCAGCTTTCCAGCTACCGGAAACTTTACCTTCCGACAAGCCGGTTTGCTCAATTGTCCCGTTCAACTTCTTTTCACCCGAAGACGTTTGAATGATAAAGCGTACCGGAGAAGCCAGCAACTCATGCCCCCAGGAATCGATCGAAGAAGGTAAAGCTGTCTGCATATCGATACCGACAGTACGTCCCAGACAAGAAATACGATTATCATCCAAAGACAAATCAGTATAGCCGCTTGTCGGTTTATCCGTAATACCCAGCGTAGAATTGAGCCATCGCAAACGGCTATGACGCCAAAGTTCGTTATCTCCCCGGTCGGCCAATGGCTTACCGCTTACTTTCAGTTCTATATTTACCGGAACGGAATATCCCGTTTCATCAGAAACAGCAATCACCCCTTTATAGGTGCCGGAGGGTTGGTTCTCTTCCAAATCAATGCCGAACCAAAGTGGCTGAACAGCATCAGAAGAAACACCCACTATCTTCGTAAAGGGTTTTCCTACCGGATTCACGCCTTCCAGATTGAAGCAGGTAATTGCTTTCGCCGGGATTATATGGTTACCACTTTTCAAACCTTCCGTTTTATACGTGATACTTTTCAAATCATCCTTACCATTCCATACCCCCAACTGGAAAGTATAATATTCGTTTGGCATCGCTGTAGCCTTGAATGTAGAATGGTCGTTTGTCTGAAACCATTTATACGGCACCTGGGATTTCATTCGTATCGGGAAAGTCCGGTCTTCAGGAAAAACCAGAAAGCGTCCGGGATGGGCTTTTCGATAATCATTCTTTTCCTTTGCAGAAGCAATAATCTCCATCGGATAAAAACTATCGAAATCCGTACGCGATTCCACCCGGACAATCTTTGCTTCCGGTAACTGACCAGCCGAAGCAGAAGTCTCAACCCATTGCCGGTCGGGAGCATCTTCCTTGGGATAATATCCCCGGTTATAATTTCCATATCCGGGTTGTACCAGGTAAGGCAAATAATAAAAATAGTAAGTGCCTTTCGTTTTAACCGGACCAAAAATCAGTTTGCATTGTTCGTTGTCGACCGCTATCCGTTTAATATTGGAAATCGTATCACCCGTTACAGCATTCACGACCAGAAAACGACGGTTATCGACTTCTTTATCCGGACGTCTCCAATCGAAAGAAAGCATAACAGCTTCCGCCGGTTCATCGACAGTCAATACAGCCCTATGATTACCTAAGGCTTCATTCCACGGACTCTCGGCAACGCCATAAGGATATGGTGCCTGAGAGGATGTTTTTCCGCAGGATAATCCAACCCAGGTTAATAGTACAAAAAATAATATACGTTTCATGAAGTTAGAATTTAAGTGTATTACAATTCAGATTTGTATTGTCCGGTAGACGGAAAGATAGAGACCGCTTCATCCGGCTCAAGAGAAAAACGAATATATCCGTCTTCACACGCAATACTGGTTTTATAGAAAATACCGGAAGAAGTAATCTTATAAATATCTACACTATGCACATCCGACCAGTCAGTAGGCAATTGCCAGACCTTACTTTCGTATCCTTTTACGGAATAAGCCATATATTCACGACCGGCACGCCACAGGACCGGCATAAAAAGATCGTCTTTATCTCTCAGCAACCGTTTATGGTGAGTAATCGTCGAATCTTTCAGGGATACGATCAGGTTGTCGTTATAATAAGCCATGCGGTTTTCTCCTTTTCCGGTCAGCTTTTCCCGTTTATAACGGTTCAGGTAAACATAAGGAAGTGTTCCGGTATAAAACTGGTAACGGTATTTATCGATCCAGTTGGCTATAGGCAAAGAGCCATTGTCTATCTCTCCGAAACAGTCCTCTCCCCGGCCGCTCATACCGAACAGGAAACCCAGTTGGAGCTGTTCTTTGGTCAGGTCGGGAAATTGTTTGGCAAAGAGATACGAAGCCCCTCCTGTGGTAAGGTAAGCCGGATATTTCATATAATCGTCCTCTGTTGCTTCAAACCACAGATACCAGGGAGTCAAGCCGATAAACAGGTCCTTTCCTTCCCGCAAGCGGTTAAAACTTTCGTGGGTGACATCAATACCCCTACTTCTGAAATACCGGAATATTCTTCGCTGATAGTTTTCTTCTTCCGCCCACGAGATCTTTTCATAAGGATTGTCACGCACAAAGAAAGCATCTATCATAATCGATCCGGCTTCCTGAATAAAAGGCAATAGTTCCAACAAAGCATCAATCCTCTTTACTGCATAGCCGCTCTCCCACTCGTTCTTATAACAGACCTGATAGGCTTTACGGTTATTCCAAACTCCAATCTGCATCGGTGTTCCATCCGTATTCCGGGAAATAAAACCTTTGGACAGATATTCTTCCCAAAGGGGACTGTCTTCATATGCATCCGTCATATTCACATGGACGCTAATATAAGTATTGTATTTCCTCGCTTCTTTCGCCAGCCACAACAATGATTCACGCCCGGTAGCATCGCATTCCCTTTTCAAGTGATTATTCACTTCAAACCAGGCAGGATACTTATCGTCATGCCCGTTATATTGCCATCCGACCAGATACAATGTCTTCGGAAGTCCTCTCGTTACAGCATCCATCTGTTTAACCAAAGACAAGACCTGCTCGAAAGTATAACAAATAACTGGATCGCCTTTTTCATCCGGATAAGACAACATGATCTTCATTACTTGCATCTGATGGTACGGATGCATATAAGGTTGTTCGGGACGCATCGTTTTCGTCCAGTCGTATTTCTCTCCGGTGATATTCCGCCAGGATTCGTTCGAAATTCCCTGGGAAAAAAATGAATGGTTAACGAACAAACATACAAAACACAATAACCAAAAATGAGTTTTCATCATCTTCTTCATTTTACATTAGTACATTATAGAAAAGGCTGTCCGATCTATATAGAGACACGGACAGCCTCAGGATTTCAGATCTAAGGGCAAATATAGTTACTTATTTAAAGCTGTAACTTGAATCGTCCAATCTTTTTTCGTACCATTAGCAGCTGTCACCACATATCTGCGTGTAGTAGAAAAATCACCGGGAGTACCTAATGTCGGAGCTCCGTCCTGCGGAGCTATAACCGCAGCCGTAGAAAGATTGAACTTGCCGACCAAGTTAGTCAATGATACCATATTTCGGATCTCTTCCGTAAAAGAACCACTGGCAGCAGGTACCGTAACCGTACAAGTAACCGTCCCTGTTTCCGGATTGATAACCTTATCACCGACCGTCAAGGTTACCACCTTTACCACCGGTTCACCATCAATCCATACATCAGTCACATCTTTATAACGAAAGTCAAACTTCACATCCGTGATATTTGCTTCCTCAAATGCCGGCAGGTCGTCCAAATTGCCTTTCAGGCAAGAAGAACAAACTAACGCAAACATTAACAACAGACTACTCTTTATCAATTTTATCATATTCTTTTTCATACTTCATTTGTATTAATGATTAATCATCGATTACCAACCTGGATTCTGAGGGCCTAAGTTCGGGTTACGGTCGATCTGCCCTTGCGGGATAGGAAGCAGATAGCGACGGTCTTCACGGAACTCGCGGATATCGTTATCACCATGTGTAACTTTGCCGACATAGAAAGACTTGCGGTCGTTCGTGATTTCGATATAAGTCGGTATTTCCGTAAATCCGGCAATCTTACCACCCGGAGCTACCCCATTGTTGGCATAACCACCGTGTTTACCCCAACGCAGCAATGTCCAATAATAATCATTCTCCATCGGCAGTTCACAACGACGTTCCTGCTTATAGAACTTCCAAGCCTCTTCCAAACTGTTCACCTGTTTAGCAGGCAGTTTACCATGAACAGTACGGGTCTGATTACAAATAGCGACCGCATCCGCATAGTTACCTTCACCCATGCCAGCCAACCATAAGATAGCTTCAGCCTTATTCAGTAAAACGCGTCCGTAACGAGTCACCACGTAGTGATAATCAGTCGGTGTACCTGCCAACACACGAGGTTGTACATTGTAAACCCCCTTCTTCCAGTAATAATTAGTCAATCCCATGTGAGGACCTAATCCACCATTCACCTTACGCCACAGGTTACCATTTACAGTAAGTTGAATATCTTCATTCCACCAAGTACATCCATCATACACAAACGTATCGTAGAAACGGGCATCACGGTTGTTATACATGATTTCGTTCATCAACTTATCCCCTTTCACGTTACCATAAAACAAAACCTCAGCCTTTTCCTGTTCGATCGCCCAGTCCGGAGCCGCCCCTTGAACAAGTGTAACATTATTTTTAAATTGAGATGATTCATTCCAGGCAGCACCTTGTCCCGTCGTCTCGTCAATCACTTCATAACAATCTACAAGATTTTGAGTCGGAGCCCACCATAACCAACCGATAAAAGGCTGGCCGCCATTTGTCTTAAACAACGGGCCGCAACCATTCTTGATCAAATTGTCATTATTCGTATTCGGCATCACATTTTGCAATGTGGAAATATAATCGGTATTTGTATTTGCCTTGTCACGGTAAATAGCAAAAATGATCTCATTCGAATAACGGTCATTTTCGTTGAATATATTCCCGAAACTAGTAGCCAATGAAGCCCCTTCGACAGCATCAGCAGCTGTGATAGCCGCTTTCAACCATTCTTTTTTCTTATTGGCATCCGTTTCGTAAGCAGCTGCCTGCAAAGCGATTTCCGATTTGAATGCATTAGCCATATTGCGAGACAATTCGCCTGCTTTTACACTTGTCGGAAGATCCGGGATAGCTGCATCCAGGTCGTTCAGGATATAGGTATAACTTTCAGTCGTATTCTTCGTGGTAGGCATCATCAAGCCGTTGCTAGCCGTATCGGCCGGAGCCAACACACGGTCTACCCATACAAAACGTCCTATGGTACGAGCCTGTTGATAATAAGTCAGAGCACGTAACAATTTACCTTTTGCAACCAACTCTTTTGATTCAGCCTCCGAAAGTCCCTGACCTGTATATTCTGCCGCTTTTTCAATGATCAAGTTACAACGACGGATCGTACCGAAATTGCCGAATCCGCCCGAATTATCATACCGGTCCATCGTTTCACGAACAAATCCTATTCCACCATTAGAATGGACTGCATTGGAAGTATATTGTTCCCAAGTAGTCTGGTTCCCGTCCACATAACCATACATCACACTACTCATCGTTCCTGTAACAAAAGCATCAGCCGTTGATTTAGATCCCCAAACAGTTGCTTCATCATAACTTTCAAACGGCTCGGTATCTAATACATTACAAGACATCATCCCGAATAAAAATATCAGGAAAGCCAATGATACTATATTTGTTAATTTCATAAGTATTATTTTTTATTAAAATCCTAGATTCAAACTAATAGAATACACACGTTGCATCGGATAATCATAATTATTCGTACTACCATTTTCCGGGTCAAAACCATATTTCGTAGCAGGAGAAATAGTAAACAAGTTCTGTCCGCTTAACATGACTTGGCATTTATAAAGCCACTTCACGTTTTTCAGCAATACAGTACGAAAATCATAACCTATTTGAAGTGATTTCAAACGAATATAACGGCCATTCACTAACCAAAAGTCAGACTGCACATAGTTGTTATTTCCATTCACATTCGAATTCATGGCGATTCTTGGATATTTGGCATCTCGATTATCTGGCATCCAGTAATCCAACTGATAAGGATAAACGACCGTGTAACCACCGGTTGATTGTCCACGCACTACATCTTCAATATACATATCACGCGATGTAGCTCCTTGGAACAATATATTGGCAGAAAAACCTTTGTAAGACAGATTGGCATATATACCATAGTTACCACGAGGGAAGTTGTTTTTACCAATACGCCACTGGTCGGCACCATCAATAAATCCATCCCCATTCATATCCTTATAAATAATATCTCCGGCAACCAAATTACTGGAACCATCACGACGAGGTAAGTTCAACGCCTGATCCGAATTTTGATAGAACCCTAAATTGGTATATCCGACACCCCAATATCCCGTCTGCTGTGTTCTTCTTTTGTACGGGTTCTTTTGGTCAGCCAAATCTTCATCCCATGCGGTAGCCACCAATTGGTCGAAATAGGTAAAATTAGCACCTACTTCATAATTAAAATCTCCGAAATGGTCTTTCCAAGAGAGGTTGAACTCATAACCGGCACGACGATGTTCGCCATTCGATTTCACTTTCGGAAGCGACAAGCCCAACGGATCGGTATATCCCACATTAGAAGGAGAAGTCAAATAACCGGTTGTCTTCATGTAGAAATAGTCAAAACTACCAGCCAAACGTTCTCCCAATGTATTAAAATCAAAACCTAAATCCAATGAGTTTGATGTATACCATGTTATATCGTCACTAATTAATGCCCCTTCACTAAATGTCGGGACTATTTTACCATCCAATACGTATCCTCGTTCATTCAACCCATAAGAAGTCAAATAACTGAACCGACTAATATTGTCCATACCTACCTGGCCATAACTTGCACGAAGTTTAAAGAAATTCAATATATTACGTTCTTTCAAAGGTTGGAAGAAACTTTCTTCTGACACAGCCCATGCAGCTGAACCTGCAAAGAAATTACCCCAACGGCGGTCTTTCGGGAATAAGTCACTACCATCATGGCGCAGTGAACCTTCTATATAATATTTCTTTTTATAATTATAAGAAGCCCTGGCAACCAAACCGGCACGTCCGGCTTCTTCCTCCCTACCTCCATTTTCCATCGTATCAGAAGGACCGGCTCCCATTTGGTCGATCATGAAAATATAATTTTTACGTGTAGCATCAAAAGCTCTATAAAAACTATAGCTCTGTTCGTATCCCAGTGTAGCAGAAACATTATGTGTCTCATCCAAAAAAGAACGGTTGTAATCAGCGAAATACTGCGTAGTCCACATGCGTGCATAATCCGTCGAATAATTCAAACTAACCGGAAAGTCCGGTCCCTTATTCCCTTCCAAATCATATTGGGGCGCAGTCTTATTCCATGTTTTACTATCATACATGCCATAACGGTAATTACCGCCAACTTTCAATTTCAATCCTTCAACGCCATAGACATCCCATTCTGCATTGAAAAGCCCGGTAATCATCTTACTGTCAAATTTCGTATAACCTGATTCAGGCGAAACTTCTGCCAACGGGTTGTCATAACCCACATAAATCTGTCCATCTTGATTACGATCCAATGACATCGGTCCTTGATTCTGTATATGCCCCCAAGTCTGCCAATATCCCGAAGAATATTGAGAACGCGGTGAACGCATGGTGGAAATATAACCATCCAACCCAAAAGTCAGTTTCAATCCTAAATCTTTAAACTCAGACACATCGTTCATACGGACATTGTATCTCTTAAACCATTCCGTATCGGCCTTATACATAGATTTCTGGTTATATGCCTGGAAAGAGATATAATACTTATTAAAATCAGAACCTCCGCGTACAGCTAAAGAATGCTTTGTTTCAGGAGTAAAATTACGAAGCATAATCTTTTGCCAGTCTACATTCGGATAATTATACGGATCAGAGCCTGTACGATATTTCTCTACTTCCTCTTCCGTCCAACGAGGTTCCAAACCATACAAATCACGCACGGTGTTATCAAACACGGCACGTTCATAAGAGTTCAGCTTCTTTTCCAAGTAAGTAGGTTCACTCCAGTTCTGGTTGAAACTATAATCGACGTGAAGCCCTTTCAACCCGTTTTTCGTTTTCACGACCAATACACCATTTCCGGCACGTGCACCATATACGGCAGCAGCTGCAGCATCTTTCAAAACAGACATCGACTCAATATCGTCAGAATTCAGGTTCACGAAGTCGTTATAGTCTGAAACAAACCCGTCAATAACCACAATGGGTTGTCCGCCACCACGGATAGAGACTGTTGACTTCTTATTCAGACCACCCCCGGCAGAGGTAACGATCAAACCGGCAGCACGACCCGCCAACGCATCCGTCACATTCGCAACCGGGACGTTCTTTATTTTATCGGTATTGACCGTAGAAACCGCGGATGTAAGGTTGCGTTTGGAATTTTTACCATAACCGACAACGATAACTTCCTCCAGTGCCTTGGAATCTTCCTTCAAGGTAATATTAAGAGTCCGTTTTTTCCCTACTACCACCTCTTGTGAAGTATAGCCGATAAATGAAATAACCAATACCGGATCCTTATATCCTTCCAAGTCCAAAGTGAACTTACCATCCATGTCGGTCGTTGTACCTACACCCTCTTCATTTTTAACCAAGACATTGGCACCAATGACCGGCTCCCCGAATTCATCGAGAATCTGTCCGGTAACCACCGTTTTCGATTCCTGTTGGATTTCGGCTTTTTTAAACAAGGCAATATGCCTGTCCGTTATTTTATAACCCAATGACTTATTTCGTAATAAGACATCCAGAATTTCTGATATCGTTTTATTTTCTAAATCGATTGAAACTTTTTCGTCCAGATTTATTTCATTCTGTTTATAAACGAAAGTAAACTCAGATTGGCTTTCGATAGCCTTAATTACCTCCAGGACAGTCCCGTTCATATCGAGGTTCAGTTTTGTAACCTGCGAATACGAAGAAGCTGCCGTCGCTCCCCAGATACTCAGGAAAAAGAACAATATGGAAAATCTCATAATAACAAAGATTCGATTCTGTGTTTTTTGAGGAATATTAATCCCCAGCAAAGCCTTTTTATAGCTCTGTAACACTCTGATTAAATGTTTATTCATACATTTGCAAACTCTAAATGATTATTTACTAAGGCAGTTGGTAGCTGCCGTGTTAATTAAATGATCTATGCGTAAGCATCAAATTGGGAATGTTGGTAGCATTCCCAATTTCTTTCTAATTTTTTTAAGTACTATTCATGGCTTATACTTTTAAGGTTATACAATATCTACTCAATAAAAACATCTTTATCTTTAATGGTATATCTATATTTCATTGAAATCTGAAGGACCGATAAAATCTCTTCCAACGACTCGCCATGCGTAAAGCGGGCCGTCAGACAAACATCTTCCAACGACCTATCCTTCAGATGAACTTTCACATTGAAAGAGTGTTCCAGCACCTGGATTATTTGTCCGAATGTACTATTTTCAAATACATAGTCACCCGTAACCCATGAAGCATAAAAAGATGTTTGGACCGACTGAACTTCTATTTCTCCACTTTGCCTACTATATACAGCCTGTTCACCCGGGACCAATACCCGGTCGGGGACTAAACTTTTATTGCTATTTTTATATAAAGCGACCGAACCTTCCAATAGGGTCGTTTCAATGACATCAGACTGTTTTTGTGCCAACACATTAAATGCAGTGCCTAACACCTGTACCGACATTCCATCCATATTTACATGAAACGGACGGTGTTGATCTTTGGTAACTTTAAAAAAGGCTTCACCAATCAACTCTACAGACCTGTTTTTATCATCAAATGATTCCGGATAACGTATCCACGAATCTCCATTCAACCATACTTCTGTACTATCCGGCAGTAATATATGGGCTTTCGACCCCGCCAATGCAGTCATTTCTAAATAAGAAAGAGGTTTCGAGCGAAAATTATCCCAAATATAAAAAGAAGAAACACACAATAAGGCTATACAAGCTACAGCTGAAATATATTTCCAAATTGGAGAAACGCCTGTTCTCCGTCCGGGCATTCCGATACGGTTCCACAACTCATCATAAACCCTATCCACATCAACCTCCAACTGCTTAAAGCGAATACGATTTACACAATCTTTATGCTTTCCTTTATATCCTTCTTTCAAACTCATTGTTATCCATTTTGTTTTTATAGATGACAATGAGAGAGAAAAACCCTAATGCAGCACCAACGATATTAACATTGATTAACTTTAATATGCCGTAGTTCATGTAGAACTATGGCGTTTATAGCCAGTTATTCCCTTAAAATCCTTTTTCCAAAAAGAAAAGTTTTAAATAAGCAGGTAATGTTGATACTTCTTATACACTTTAATACGGTTTTATTATCATTTTTATTTAGATATTATGTAAATAAATACTATTTTTACAACGGAAAAGCATTAGTTCTACATGAACTATTAACTATTTATCAAAGAGAGGTCATAACAAGAAGATGGATACCCTATCAAATAAACAAGAAAACAAATTGGTTTTCAAGATCATGCAAGGAGACGAAAAGGCCTTTCGCCAGCTTTTTAATATGTATTACCCCCAATTATACCATATAGCCATCTACTATCTATCCTCCAAGGAATCAGCAGAAGAAGTTGTATCTGACGTTTTCTACACAATTTGGAATAGAAAAGAGACACTCCATAAAATAGAAAATATAGAAAGTTATCTCTACATCTCTACCAAAAACCAAGCTTTACATTATATAAGAAGATCTACTATTCCTGATTGTTCACCCTTAGACTTATATAATATAGAGTTGATTGCAGACAATACCAACCCGGAATCGACCCTGCTGGATCAAGAATTACAGGAATTGATACAAAAAGCCATCAACTCCCTGCCAAGAAAATGTAGGGAAGTATTCAGATTATACCTTTCCGACAAACTCAAGCAAAAAGATATAGCCCTCTTGTTAAACATATCACCAAAAACAGTGGAAGCCCATATTGCTACCGCTTACAAGAAAATACATGACTATCTGAAATTACATTAATTTTATGAAGTACTATATATTCATTCCTTTCTTTTTTCATTTACTATTCTTTTCTTGTTCCAGCCTTTCAGAAAAGAAGTTAGAAGAATGTATCGCTAATGCCGGAAACAATAAACCTGAAATCCTGACTGTTTTAAAACATTATAAAGACAGTACACTCAAACTAGAAGCTGCCAGATTTCTATTAGAAAATATGCCTGGTCACTATGCTATCGACTCTAACCTCATCAATCATCTGAAACCTTATTATATAAAACATAGAGCTATTTCCGAAAAGTACCACTGGGATGTATATAATCACCAATGGATCCACTCGATTGATAGCCTTCGAGACAGTTACTCGTCTGATTTTTTCCACGAATCTCAACATACGGTCCAAGCAGATATAGAGAACATTAAGGCAAACTGGTTAATAAAACAAATAGAACTTGCATTTGATGCTTGGCAAACAAATTCATACACCCAAAACATTTCTTTCAAGGAATTTTGCGAATACATTTTACCATACAGGACACAAGACGGATTAATATTGGACAATGCAAGAGAGGTGTTTTTCTATCGGCACCGTAACTTTTTTAATGATTCTTCAATTCACTTCCAAGAAAGAATAGATTCCTTATTGTCAAAATATCAAACAATCAATCATAGCAATTTTGCAGCCATTAACACTCCGATCTATTCTATTTCCACTCTGGAACTCATAAAACGAGGTCTTTGCGAACATAAATGCTGGTTCAACGCAACTCTACTAACAACAATGGGTATACCGACCGTTATCGATTTTGTCCCAGCATGGGGAAACAGAAATAGCGGACATTCATGGAACGCAATCGTATTAAACGGAGAAACATACCCCTTCGAACCTTTTTGGGATGAAGATCCTTGGAAATACAAAAATCTTTATAATAATAAAACATTCGATTTAAAATGGGGTAAATTCCGACTCCCCAAAATATACAGACATACTTATTCATATCACCTCGAAGGACCTGCTTTCGATAACGAAGTAAATCCGTCCGACATACCTTCTATTTTTAAAAATCCCAATATAATAGATGTTTCTTCATCTTACTTTGAAACAGTTGATATTAATATAAAACTACCATACAAAAGTTCCGAGAAGATACGATACTGTTATCTCTGTGTATATGGTAATGGGAACTGGCAACCTATACAATGGGGAAAGATTCAAAATAAAAAGGTTTCCTTCAAAAGTATGGGAAAAGATATTGTTTATCTGCCGGCTTATTTCATTAACGGTAAAATTATTGCTGCATCCAATCCCTTTTATCTTAACGGAAAAGGAGAAATGACAACCCTAAAAACAGAAAAAACAACAACAAATTTAACATTAGCAACTACGAATAGCCTAGTTGACATTGCAACTAGGAAAAAGAATATAAATTACTTATCAGGCACTTACTTATTAGGGAAAATAGAAAATCGACCCAATCAATATGATACACTTTTCCATTTTTCAGATACTATAGATAATTGGCAGAACAATATACATCTGAATATTCTCCAAAAATATCGTTACATCCACCTATTATCCAACCAAGATACACTTGCATTAAACGAAATCATATTCTATGAAAAAAATAAAGATTCTATTCAACCGATAAACAATATTCATGTTTCAGGCAGTTTCCACCCCATTGACTCAACAAATCCTATCAACTATCTAATTGATAATTTATCAACAACAGGCTCCTGTGGAAAATTAACAAAAAACAAAACCATATGTTTTGATCTAGGAAAACCCTGTCTACTTTCAAGTATCCAATATTACCCTTACGTTCCAAGTACTCTAAAAAAAGATGCCAAATACGAACTATTCTATTGGAATAATAGATGGAAATCTGGAGGAGTACAAAAGTGTAACGGTCAATATATCACATTCAAAAATATTCCTCAAGGAACTTTATATAGGTTAAAAGAAGAATCTAGTAAAAACGAAAGAATATTTACATGGGAAAATGGGTTAATTTACTGGAGGTAATATAAAAACATAATTAATCAGACAATTCATCTTTCAATATTTGATGAAATATATCATATATATCTGCGTTTTGTAATGGACTACCAACCATAATAACTTCATTTCTTTCATTTAACAAAAAAGTATGCAACATTGTATTTGACGGCAAATGAGAATTATTCACTGAAAATACATTCGCTTTATCTATAAATACCGGATAATAGAAAGTATTTGTTTTAAGCATAAACTCAACCATATCCAATTCTTCTCGTTTAGGTGCGAAAATAAAATAATATTTCATTTTCGCACCATATATATTCGTCGTACTTATTATCCTATTCCATAAATACAACTCATTCAATGCACAAGGAGAACAAACTGTTGAATCGGTATAAATAATCAACTTCATTTTACTGTCATCAAAATTTTCCAAAACAGTATCCTTACCATTCATCAAACACTCCATATTACCCAAAGGCAATTGCACAGGACTTGATTGCATCAATTCTAAATCCTTATTCAATGCTTTTTTATTGCCACAAGACAAAATTGAAAACATAATCAAAGATGATAAAAATACCCATTTACCCATTGTTACATTTTTTATTCCCATCATTTAACATGGCTTATAACAAGAACCGGATTTGAATCCGACGTTATATCCGGAAACTGTTTTTGGAGCGCTGTAAAAGAGAGGATAAAACCCGGATAAAGGACACCAATAAAAGAATTATTCCCGCAAAACTGAGACTTCACATACATATCAATATCATCGACAATTTCGCTTTCTTCTGTTACCAGCCAATGTTTTCCTGTATTCTTATCATAAAATACCAACATATTTTTCTTCATGTCTGTTACCGTCAACGACATCAAGGATTCTGTCTCCACATAATCATTTTTCGTATAAACAAGCCCTTTATGTTTATCAAAATCCAACACAGGTTCAGACCGGAGATCTTCAGGTATGACCCGATCCGTCTTTATCTTATATTTCACCGACATGGAATTTGCCGTGATATGATAAATACGGTCAAAATCCTCCGTGCCCATCAAACCGACCGTGGCATCATCAATCCGGCGAAAATACTTCGGATAAAGCCCTCCATAAAGAAATTTATCGTCTATGGTTACCAACTGTTCCTTGAATCTTCCTTCCTTATCGGCCCGCCACACCCCCCGGCGATTACCCTTCATAAAATCGGGTGTATAAAACAGATATTCGCCATTATCCAATACCGCAAAATCTCGTATGATATCATCAACCTGGATACTCCTTAAATAAGTACCCTCCTTGGAATAGACCTGTATACGTTTCGATGAATTATCGTAAAGGCTTATTTCTTCATTTGATGGATTGACATCAAATCCTTGAAGCGTTATATATTCGGTTGGTCCGGGACCCTTTTGAGAGATACTATTAAGTATATGGCCGGTTTCATCCATTACATAAAGCATGTTTTGTTGGCTATCCAATATATAATAGCGATGATTATGATATCTGATATCCCCTATCATGCCGATTAACACATCATCCGAACGGATGGGGAAATAAGTAACTGAATCAAACACTTCCGACAGGACAAGAGGAGTGTTTTCACCTCCTCCCTCAAAACCTGCCTCTAAGATAATTGTGCCAGCATCTTCCTTTACATCTTTCGTGCCACTACAAGCAGTAAATAAAAATAGGACAAATAATAATATTGTTGATTTTCCCATTACAACCCATTTTATTCATCATGTGAATTTCTCACCACTCTCCTTGCACATTCAGAATTCTCTAACAGGAAATTACAGGCATCCATATCCGTTCCATTTACACAACAGATCATTGATTTCCAATTACCTGACACAAACACTGATGGCTTTTCAGAAACAGCCAATCCACCAGATACATCTGAATTATACCAGACTGTAGCCGACTTAAAGTTTTTGTAAAAACCCTTTCCAAGTTCACCACTTGCAAGAGCTTCCAAATTTTTCTTCATCAAAGAAGAAGAGTTAACTATTCCTGACTGTTGAGAAAACTGATAACCATTTAATATAGCTACACCAACTAATGTCACTAAGGACATAACAACTTTCAATTTCGCATTCATGATATATTGATTTTTTAATTCATTTATAAAGAGGACTTATTCATACAAAACCCTTACTTAGGTTATTTTAATTAACATTGTTTAAGACACACCTACATGAGATATGAAAACAATCTTGACATCTTTCTCCCGATTTCTTTTTTTCCTAAAAATCCCCTATATTTACCAAAACATCTTTTTAACCCTCCGGCATGGTTCCTTCCCCATCCGTCCGGCACAGGTATGCCACCGCGATGAAACAAGCAACCTAAGGTAACGGCACAAGCATGCCATTCCGCCGAGACAAGAATCACAAATAAACAGAACCAACCACTCTCCCGACAATATAAAATAGAATGAAGAAAAGAAAAATAATCAAACGAAGAAACATACAAGCATTCAAATCCTACTTAATATTTTTAGAAGCACACAACGACCGCAACGAATTGTTGCACGAAACAGCCGAGTTCTTGCTCGAGAATAAATCGTTGACGAAACGCGAAAAGGCATTCAAACACCACTTCTTCGCCCTCTATGCACTCGAACTGGCAGGGGCTTGCGGATGCAGCGAAGTGTTACCCGACCATTTGCGCATTGACAATCCGGCGAAGACACAGTTTCTGATCGAACTAATGAGCGCACTGCGGCGGTACGGGATATTAGGCAACATGACCATCAAACAATTGGCCAGGATACTGAGCTGCATCCTTTGTTCGGAATACAGCACGGATAGCATGGCAAATCGACTGAAGGAAGTCCATCCGGATTATGAGTTTGTGCACAATGCCATTAAACAACTGATAACCGACATGAAAAAAAAAGATTCTGCCAAATAAAAATACTCACCCCGGGAGAGTGGTTTGTCCGTTTTAAACTCCATTTTTGCACAACCCTATATCATCCATATCACATAACCTGCTGTAAAAAAGCTATTAAGACCAGCAAAAACAAGGAAGACGTTCTTCTACCAACGACTCGTATCTTTACTGAAAAATTAGAAAAACATCTTACTCTCTTATATATATTCTTATATAATAATGAAAAGGCGTCTCAAAAAGTGTCTTAAACCTGTCTCACCGGGACTTTTTTATTCTTATAAGAAGCTGAAAAGCAGATATATAGAAAGAGAAAAGGCCGTCCAGAAACTGTCTTAAAGCGTGTCTACTAATATTTGTTAACAGTAATTTTAAAATAACAGACTTATGCAAAACATTGACAATCCAAAACAAAACCTGTTTCGATGGGGATTTCTCAAAGTTCCTAACGCCATCCTGAGCAAAAAGTATGCCGACACGCCATACTCCCGAATGTACGGAGAATTATATACCTGCCTCTTGTACCATGCCAATCGACACGACGAAGAAAATACCGTCAACTCGTACACAATCTACGGCAAACGGGGCGAATGGATCACAACCTACCGCACTATCGAAGAGAAAACACAAATCTCACGCTCACGGCTTAAAACGTTGTTGGACAACATGGAGGCAGATGGTGTGATCTCTGTCCGACGGATGCGATATTTCACCATCATCACCATTACCGGCTACGATGACTGGATGAAGGTACCCACCGCCGGCAGCAATCCACCACCGGCAACACCTGCTCGGCAGCACCTGCCGGAACATCGCAAAGAGAATTTCAGACCGATTTACCAACGTTTCACTTAAATACAAACATCGATCATGACAAAAGAAACAATCAACAAACAACAACTACCCTCTCCCCTTGATGCTTACCCCGCAACAGTAGAAATGGAACGCGCCGTCGTCCTGGCCATCCTCGTGCAAGGCGATGCCATCGCCGACGTGGCCGAACGACTGCTACCCGACATGTTCACCCACCCCGATTACCGCCTAGTTTATCGCGCCATGACAGCCCTCTATGACCGCGAGGCAGACATCGACATGCTGAGCATCGAAAACGAAATGCGCCTGCTCGAACCCGAACAGACTGAAAAACTCGGCGGGCTGGGATTCATTGCCGACCATCTGCTGACGGTGCGCAATGCCTCGCACATCCGTACCTATGCCGCTGCCGTGGTGCGCTGCTGGGTACTACGTCGCCTGTGTGCCGACATGAAAGAACATGCGATCCAAGCACATGAACCGACAGTCGACGTAGTGTCGCTGCTCGGCAAAGTGCACAAGGGGGTACAGAAGCTGGAAGATTTCTTTGCCGTCAGCAGCACCACGCACGCTGCCGGCGAAGTGAGCCGCCGCATCCTTGACCTGATTTACGACGAGCAAGCCCAACGGGCCAAGGGCGAAATGCAGCAACTGACGACAGGCATCGATGAATTTGATCGCCATCTGGGTGGGCTCTTTCGAGGCGAACTGTTGGTGCTGGCAGGCCGTCCCTCGATGGGAAAAACGGCATTGGCACTGCATACGGCACTAGCGGTGGCACGCAAAGGGAAACGGGTATGCTTCTTCAGCCTCGAGATGACGGAACGCCAGTTGGTGAGCCGCCTGCTCTGCATGCTGAGTGGAGTGGAACCGGACAAGCTCCGTTTCAAACAACTGGAGGCTACCGACCGGGAAAAACTGGAACGGGCAGCCGAAGAACTGGAACAACTGCCGCTGTTCATGAACTATTGCAGCGGCTGCACCTTCGAAGAGATCCGGGCGAAGACGATGGCGTTGCACCGACGCACACCACTCGACCTGATCATCGTGGATTACCTCAACTTGATACAGGTAAACCCGGCCGGACGAGGCGAGGTACGCGACACAATGGATCTGGCACTGGGGGACGTATGCCGCAAACTGAAGAACCTGATCATGGAGGCAAACGTAGCGGGTATCGTGCTGGCGCAGCTGAACCGTAACTGTGAATCGCGCACCGACCATGTCCCGGTAATGAGCGACCTACGCAACTCAGGCGAGATCGAGCAGATAGCCGACAGCATCGCGTTCGTATACCGGCCGGAGCAATACCGAGAATATTACGATAAACAGACGAAAGAAGATATGCGAGGCGTGGGGCAACTCTTCGTCGCCAAAAATCGCAACGGAGCGACAGGCGAAGTACGCTTCCGCTACAACAACAGTTTGACACAGATTCTGCCTTACAAGAGGAACGCCTAAAAACAAAAAAGGTCTATTCTCTCGAACTGACCTCTTCATAAACCTTAACTATGAAAAAATTTACGTTTTTGATTTCGCTAAATTTTTCTTGGTATAAAGATATGGTATATTTATTGAAGTACCAAATAAAAAAATTTTTTTTAACAATCATATAAAAATATACTGACATGAACACCGAACAATTGAAAGCCGCCAACCCGATAGAGCAGGTGGCGGCACGTTATACGACCCTATACCGGGCAGGTAGCAATTACAAAATACTATGCCCCTTCCACGACGACCATCATCCCTCGCTCATGCTCCACGTAGGCAAGCAGTTCTTCAAATGCCATGCTTGTGGGGCAGGCGGTGATGTGATCAAGCTGGTGATGGGATTGGAAAAGTGCAGTTTTACCAAAGCAGTAAGCATTATGAGCAGTAAAACTGTAACACCCCCCCTACCCCCTCCCTTATCCCCTGACAAAAAGAGAAAGGATACTCCCGACACTAAATCGTCCCTTTCTCAAAATCACCAATTCAAAAACTTGCTTTTGCCCTACGCCTCCGGCCACTCGGAACTGTCACCCACCTGGCTCGGCTTCGAGGTCGGGCTGGCACCGGCTTTCGTGCCTGATGCCTTCAAAGCGATGCGAAACCGCCTCATCTTCCCAATTTACGACGAGAAAGGGTTACTGACAGGGTTCGGCGCACGCCGAATCGACAACGTCCCCCTTGACACGGCACACACCCAGTCTCCCAAATACATCAATTCGGCCAACAACGGACTGTTCGACAAAAGCCGGACCTTGTACGGAATCCACCGGGCGACGGAGGCAATCCGTCGGGAAGGTTTCGCATTTGTGGTGGAAGGTTATAAGGATGTGCTTGCCATGCACGCCGCCGGATTCTGCAACACGGTAGGGCTGTGCGGTACGGCGCTGGCCGACGGGCAGGCCGACATCCTTTCGCGCCATACCACCCGTCTTCTTCTCCTGCTCGACGGTGACCGCCCCGGACAGGATGCCGCTGAAAAGATCGCCACCGAACGGAAACGACTATTCTGCATACACTGTACCTCCATCCCCGGTGGCGAAGATCCCGACGAGTTGTTCCGACGCTTGGGGAAAGCAAGATTCCGCACCTATCTGCACCATCTAACGGCAACAAGCAGCTTAGCGGCACGCCGCTTGTTGGGCTATTGTATCCGACATCCGGCGATGGCATCTTTGCTCGAACAGATGCTCGAAGCGGACGACATGCGGTTTGCCGATAGCGATTACACTGATTTACTGCATTGCCTGGCCTTACAAGAGGAAGTTCCGGAAGAGTTGGAAGTGTTTGCCAGTTATCTGGAATCGTTACTGCCGGACTTATTTCCACCCCTACCCGACCTGCCGGGCGTGCCGAAAGAGATGACGGAAGAAGGTACACGGGTTGTACCCGAAGTCATGCTCCGGACACTCGTCACAGAGTATTACGAAGAAAAAATCATCAGTGAAGCCCGCCAATTGTGTCGGCAGGTACAATCGCATTCGACGGAACACCGCCCTACCCTCTTACACAACCTCCATAAACAACTCAACCGCCTCTCGCAAGTCACCTGCGAAGCAAAACGGACAGTGGCTGTGGATGAAAGATGGTTTTGACGGACAGAATCCAAACAACCACATACCTTCGCAAACCTCCGCCGACAATCGCAAACGGCCCATCTTTGCCGTGTCGTAGCTTTGTATCGTAATCATACAACAAACAACAAAGTTATTCACCATTAAAACTTATCTGATTATGGCAGTAAAGTATCGTTTGGTCCTGAAAAAGGACATGAGTAAAAATGCGGCAGAAGGTAGCAAACTATTTTATGCAGTAAGCAGCTCGACGGGCATGTGCGACACCAACCAGTTGTGTGAAATCATCGCCGACCGCTCGGCGGCTACTCCGGGCGATGTGAAACTGGTGCTTGACGGGGTAATCCATGTACTGAAACAAAAATTGCCGGAAGGGCAGACCGTACAGGTTGGCGACCTGGGCTATTTCCAAGCCTCGCTGGGTAGCCAAGGGGCAACAACGGAAAAAGAATTTTCTGCTAACCTGATCAAACGCCGCCGCATCCTGTTCCGCCCCGGCAAACTGCTAGTACAGCTTTCCGAAAACTTCAAGACGGAACGTTATGCCTCCGGCACAACGTCCGGCACAACGTCCGGCGAAAGCGGAAGCGGAAGCGACAGACCGGAGATCGAGTAGTCAAGGGACCCCCAGGTGATCGACTATGCAAGCCACTTGCTTGGGGGTCAACACCTTCCTTCCAGGTTTCCATCCGCAGTCTCTCAACCGGGAAGTCAATTCACTACTCAATTTGATCCAGCGGCGCAGCTGCACGGAAGCACATTCGGGCTTGCTGCCGGGGAAGTACAACAGGGCTAGCTCCTGATACCCCCACACACGTTCGAATTTCTCTTTTTCGTCAGTCATAACTCTTCGTCTTACTTGTTTAACAATGTATAAAGATATGCATTTACAAGTTAATAATCAAGGAATAATAAACTTAATTACATCCCCAAAAGATCATGACAAAACAAAATTTTATCAGCCTCTATCTTGCCGACGCCGATGTAGCCGGTAGCAAATACCGCATTAACCCGGTCATTATCCTGGCACAAGCCGCCATCGAATCGGGCTGGGGCGAGAGCGTGCTTGCCAAAGAACACAACAACCTGTTCGGCATCACCGGCTATGGCAAGAAAAACGAATATTGGCACGGTGGCAAGGTGGAACTGAAAGAGGGCGGACTTTGTTTCCGCAAATACCGCTCGACACGTGAAAGCATTTTCGACTTCGCCCGCCTGATCCGTACCGCCTATCCCACAGCTGCCAACGTGAGCCATAAACCGGCATCGTATGCTTCCGAGATCGCTTACAGCCGTTATATCAGCGAAGTAAACGGCGACAACCGGGCGGCCTACCGCAAAATGCTGTGTAGCATCTCCACCAGTCTCCAACGGTTGATCGACCTGTACAGGACTAAACAATTCGACCAGAAATTCAACAACCCGGCAACCGGAAAACCGACTGTCAGGAACTTATTCAACACCCCTCAAATCCCCTAAAACGTATGTCAACACTCAAAATCATTTTCGATTTCCTCCTTTCCGTCGTGAAGGTTATCTTTCCCGGAAAACGCAACGGGAGGCACTGCCACCCGAATCACACCGTTCCTCACCCTCATCGCCCTAACCGCCCTACTCCTGAAGGAGACGGAAGTGGCTCTGGCAGCGGTGGGAGCAATCCTGTCGATGGTAAAGCCAGAGAAGCAAAAGACAGTACCGACGTCATCGAAATCCCTCCGGACGGAGACATCGACGACAGGCTGGCAGGATATACCCTGATTGCCACGGCTATCATCGGTTACCTGTGCAAGGTTTACTTGTCAACAATCACATAAAAAGGCGATATACATTCAAAATTCGCACTATGGCACTCAGATCAGACAATTCAGTGTTCATCTGTCCGACCTGTGTGCCTTTGTTACATTATATACCAAGAAAATGATCATTGATCTTTTTATCCAGATGGCGGACAGCCTCGTTGACATGACCATTGGCCACTTCCGTGATAATGGCTCCCTCCTTTCCGGCGTATTGCCAGTGATGCGTCAAGACCTCTTTCAAGGGGACGAACTCACCGACACCGGCTGGAGTCACATTTTTGACTGTCACCGACCCGTTTTCATGGCATGAAGGTATTTTAATATCCGGATATTTCGATAAATTATCCTCTCCAATTCCGACGATATAGCTTTTGCCATTACGAACCAACCAGCCTTCCAGTTTCGCCGGATACTTATTCACCTTTTCATGCCAATGCTCGGGAAGCATCTGTCCCGGCAGGAGAAAAAGATCTTGCAACATATAACCGTCATCCAATTCATTCGCATAACCGATACATGCTAATCCTAGCTCTGTATAACGGCCTGTCCCGTAATCGCTTACCCAAATCGATCCACGCGTCTTATCGGTAACGGGGTAATTGTAATAATTCATCAGAGTGATAACAGCGTCTTTGGCTGCTTCTTCATTAAACCGGCCATCGGCAGTGTAGAAATCATCATTATTGAAACTCAACGAGATTGATTCTGTTACTTCTTTTGATACCGGGTTTGCATCCTGTACTTTCGTAGCCGGCTGGTTACATGCAGCCAAAGCCATAAAAGCCAGTGAACATAAAAATAACTTTTTCATACGTATATTTATTATATTGATACTTACTCTATCGGAGTCGTACGGAAATTATAGGTGGATACGACATTGTCAGACGTACGGATGGTCAGGATGAAATCGTATGCTTTTCCTTTTTCAAACGTCATTTGATTGGTCAGTGTCATATCCGTTTTGCCGTAAGGAACAAGCGGTGATAACTTGGCTTGTCCGACAACCTTCCTTTTCCCACCCTGAAGTTGTTCCAATAACAAGACAGCCTTTTGGGAAGCCACCTGACCGAAATTCTCAACCACGACATTGATATTCCGGCTATCCGACGCAAATACCGGCATCCGGGCAGAAAGGATAGGGTCATTATAGCTAACCCAGGGCAAACGGGCATATCCGAAAAGTAATTTGCCGGAAGTTGTTTTCCCTAACAACTTGGGCGCAAATTCTTCTGCGGTTATACCATTTCCTTTCGCATCGAAAGTAACGACCAGGTCTTTTCCTTCATTCTTCGTGCTGAGCACTTTACAACCTTTACCATAATTCACCTCCGTAGATGCACCGAAACGAAGAGAGTTCAGGTCGATATCCGTTTGCGGATTAAATCCTTCTTCGGCTGCAATCTTAACACGAATAGTCTTTGTCTTCTCCGTAATCGGCTTCGTACCGAGAACAGTCAGCAATACACCCGGATTCAGGGGGATGCTGATATTTTTGGAACTGTGGTTATCGTTTGGCAAATCTTCGTTCTTCAATGTGTCGATAACAGCGAAGTTTGCCTGGATGGCACGGCCATACTTATCCTGAAAGATTTTGATTCGTTCGTATTTGAACCAGTTCTCCACTTTTCCATCTTCATGGAAAGAGACTCCCGGCAGGTAAGCCTCTCCCGGATCGGTTATCCAATTGACACCATCTTTTGAACGTTGATAAAAGGCGATACGCCCCAACCAATCATTCACAATCAAGTGGTATTGAACGTGGTCACGCCAGACAACAGGGTCTTCAAACTCCCCTTTTACCGGAGGATAAGCCCGCTTATCGGAAATCTGGTTGTAAGGCGAAAGTCCGGTCTGGCTGATCCATACACCTCCTCCACGGCAAACCATCAGATAGGAACCGTCTTCCCGTTGAGCAAAGGTCAGGTTGGAAAGACCTTCTATGATACGGCGGTCGCGTTTATCAAAATCAAACTTCTTACGAGTCCACGGACCGTTCAGGCCATCGGAAATATAATATCCGTCGATTACATAAACAACAACACGTCCGTCTTTTAACCGGAACGCTTCCGGATTATGTCCCGGACCTATCGTATCTTTTATTATGAAAGGACCGACCGAATTTTTACATACGGCATGGTAAACTGTCGAATTGGGCCAGAACATATGTCCTTTCGGAGAGTTCTCCGGCCAGCCGCAGACGTATAAATGATATTGGTTATCTTCTCCCAGTAGGATATTTCCTCCCCAATAGGAACGAACATCGTCTTCGATACCGTTATCGACATAACGTGGAACGACATCTTTGGCTCCCCAGACATCACTGCTCAGTTTTCCCGCCGGCATCGGAAGAAAACGGTCTATAAACCGGGCGCCTTCAACCAGATGATCCCATTCGGCGGGACGAGGTCTTTCAATGATCTGGGCATTTATATCCTGCATACCGAACCAACAGCCAGCTGACGCACACAATAATAAAGAATAGAGTTTCATTGTATTAAGAATTAAGCTTTTAATGCTTCAAATGTATAACTTTTATATATTGAGTGCTGCGGCTTATACGAAAAAAAACTACGCAAAGGTTTGCGTAGTTTTCAACCGGATATTATTTAACGACAGGCTTTTCTTTTAATATTCCTCCTTCATTATAACGTTGGTTATTGGGTAATCCTTTTTTATTTACCCCCTTTTTCATCAGCACTTTGAGCTCTTCCAGATAAGACTGGTACACCTTGCGGGGTTCCACTCCGTATTTCTTACATAAAGAGACGGCCATACCGACAACCTCGCCCATCATCCCTGTCGTACGCATCACACGGACCGTACCCAGTGCAACATGTGTAACACTGATATTACGCCCGGCCATAAACAGGTTATCTATATTGCGGGAATAAAGACAACGATAAGGAACCGGATACGGATGGATCAGGATATGTTTCGTTACCGCCTTAAATTCATTTCCCGGAAAATGGGCGCTGTTTGCAGGATCCTGCCAATGCAGATCAATACTCCAGGTCGTAGCAAAAGAAGCATCTTCATGGGTGACATTTTTTGTAATGTCATCTTCTTTCAGAATATAGTCCCCCATCAAACGACGGGATTCCCGTTTGCCTGCCACATAGGCCACCCAGCCCAGTTTACGGTTGCGGTACTGAGTATTCTCTTTCATCTGATTCTTCAGGTAACTCCAATTGGAATAAACGACCAGCATGCCATAGTCACGAATGCGTTCAAAATCTTTAATCTGGTCCAGGTTCATTCCGGTCTCCCAGGTCCATTCACCCATCAGGACTTTCTCGCAATTCTTATCATTGAACTCCACGCCGTAACTGAAATCCGGAAAAGACGAGCTTCTTCCATTGTCTACGGAATACCATTGGACAGAAGAACCCATTGTCATCTTATCGGCCTTTTCGGGAGCGATACTTTCTCCGAATTCACTCTTGGCTTCACGTCCCATACGAAAATCGGCTCCGGCCAGATAGCCTATTGTTCCGTCTCCCGTACAATCTGAAAAGAGAGGGGCTTCAAACTTCTGTTCTTTACCACTTTCGATATGCCGGGCTGTAACGGATGTTATTTTATTACCATCTTTTGTCACGCCGATTGCACGATAGTTCAGGAAAAGAGTCACATTCTTTTCATTTGCCAGCCAATCCAGTTTTTTCTGATCTTCGTAGTTTTCCGCAGGTTGGGCATTTCCTCCCTTTTCCGGACCGAATTCTTTTTGCAAACCTCCCAATTCCTTATAGACGCCTTCTTCGATACGTCCTCCCAAATGGACACGGATCTCCGAACTATTATTACCTCCAATAACCGGACGGTCGTTAATCAAAGCGACCTTGCATCCTAAACGGGCAGCCGACACAGCGGCACTCATCCCGGCAATACCGGCTCCGACAACAACCAGGTCATATTGTCCCGCCAACGGCGCTTCATCCGGAAAACCCAGCGCTTTCCGGCGGAAGGCTTCCAGTTGTTTCATATCGGACGGAGGTATCCGCCCCTCTTCCGTAGTAAAATAAATAGCATCGCAACGACCGTCAAAACCTGTCAGGTCATGCAGCTTGACCACTGTCCTGAGATTTTTCACCGACACCTTACCGGCGACCTGCCACATCCAGGCTGTACCTTCGGTTCCTAACGGTGACGCCAGCTTTTTACCTCCTACCGACAAACTGAATTTACCGGGACCTTCTCCTTTTTTCCAAGGAGAAGTCCAGTTATATGTACGGACATATACATAATATTCCCCCTTTTCAGGAAAAGTAACTTCAGTATAAGCATCGTCTACTGGTTCACCCATACCATGGGCCAGCAAATACGGCGATCCCATCAGGTCCATAAACTGCTGGTCGACTACCCAGCCTCCTTTGTTACTGAAACTTTCAGCTTCAACGAAAAGGTCGGCGGCTCTTACCGATAACAGGTTCAGGAATAGAAATAATGTAATTAATGTCCGTGTTCTCATTGATATAGGCTTATAAAATTTATTCTACTGATTATAAATAAACCATATAGTTACTTGATGCGATAAAGTTACTGTTTTTTCACATAAATCATTACATTTACCTGGCAGTTTGATTCTCTTTCTCCTTATCAATCTGTTGGACAGCCTTTGTTCTATAATCCATATAATCTTTTGTATTCAATGCCGGGAAACCGTTCTTTTCAAGATAATCACCAACTTCACCCAATGTCTTCACATTTTCTTCCAAAATTGTGCCGTCAGGGAGTGGCCCTATATTCAAAAGCAGGTTGGCATTTATCTTTGCACAATAATTCAATAAGTCCATAACCTCATCCTTCGACTTTTGTCTCTGTCGCGGAGAGCTATGATAAGCCCATCCCAATGTTTGAATAGGAATATTCAATTCAGCCGGTTTTCCTTTATTGCTTTCCCACGAATGATCAGCAGCATCCTGCACTTGCTGAGGTAAGCCGGCGCTCTTAAACACCGAAGCCAAAGAGCCCATTTCTCTTTCACCTGTAATGAAATCCTCATTTCCATTTGCACCTGTTTTAAACACAACCAGTGCATGCGGCTGGATTGAATGAATCATATCATAAACTTCCTGTATATTAAAAAGATCGGAATGCTGATATACACCACCGACTGTATCAAACCAAAGCCCGGCAATCGGTCCGTATTGCGTGCACAATTCCATAATCTGCGTTTTCGCAAAGTTCAGATAATGTTTAAAATCTTCCACCTTTTTAAAAGCATACTCGTCGGGCATTTCCTTATAATGGGGACGAGCCGGATTATACATAGAACTCGGTAAAAAATAAGGATGGTGCCAATCCAAACCGATCGAATAATAAATGAACAAACCTAATCCGGCTTTCCGGCAAGCGACAGCCAATTCCTTTACAAAATCACGTTGTGCAGGATAATCCACACTATTATAATCGGTAGCTTTTGTATCCCATAAGGTATAACCATCGTGATGCTTTGCTACAAAAGTTATGTATTTCATTTTAGCTCTGACCGCCAAATCCACATAATCCTGGGCATTAAATTTCTCTCCTTTAAACTCTCTGGCTTTCTGCTCATATTCTTTATAAGGGATAGCGTCATTATACATCACCCATTCTCCTTTTCCATACAAAGAGGCTGGTCCCCAATGGATAAACAAGCCAAAACGAGCATCCTTAAACCATGCCAAAGCTGCCTCTTTAGGTGATTTTGCGTATTCGGCTTCGTATCCTTTCAGATAATACGGGATTTCTCTCCATGTCTGTTCCTGCCCTCTTAGATTCAGGCCAAAAAGCAAACAGATAATCAATACACTATACTTATTCATAACAACTCTTTTATTTTGATCAATTACCAAGTCTATTTATATTCCAGCCACGCCGTAGCTTTTGTATCTACATCTGTGGAGAAACGAATCCAACGAGCCTGGAACTCTGCCGGAAACTCATATGTCCATTTTTCTCCCGCTTTCACTTTCCGTACCATATATTCCATCCAATCCCCGTTTCCTGTCGGGTCTGCTTCAATGGTAAAAGTAATATCGTCAGTAGACTGATGCGATAAGGTTAACTTTTTCCTATCATAAAATCCAATAAGATAAGGGTCAGACGGGATATCGGCTTTTACTGACGTATCTTTCCACGGACCACCTTTTCCGAGCGGTTTACCCAACTGCCACAAATCATCAATAACACCTACCCATACTGCCGCTTTACCATCGTTGGAAACAATGACATGTTCATTATCCTTTCCTTCTTCCGGATTCACCCCCGTCAAGACAAGCATTCCACGATAGGAAGCATAATCATTTATCCGGTAATTATGAGTAGAAACGGGGCGAATCTTTGCATAACCATCTGCATTTTCGGCAGGAAGTTCATAAAATGTACCCATACAGGAAAATAAATCGCGCTCTGTTGCCACTTCGCGACAAATACGAAGTTGCCCCTCATTCGTCAAAGATGTATACGCCTTGTCCCCTAATGGCAAGCGCCATCTGCGTCCCAGGTCGTCGATAATTAATACCGAGCTATTTTCTATTGAAACAACTTGTTGCGGAATAGCAAATTTTGAGCGGATCAAACCAGCCGTTTCAGCATCATCCTTGCGAACTAACTCCAATTTATCGCCCATTTCATAATAGCCGGTTTCAACCGTATTACCATTTACAACGGTATTAGCCAACAAACCCAAAGCACGACGGTTATCTCCAAGTCCGTACAATAAACCACCGGTTAAATTTTTATCCGTAGCAGAAGCCATACCTTTATAAATCATTGCTGGTTGTACAGAACGGGTATCAGGTGTCGTATAAGAAAAACTAGCTGTTGCCAATGTATTCTTGTCTGCTTTCACACGAATCCATTCTCCTTTATCCTCTGCCGGAAATATAACACTGGCGGCCTTTCCCGGACTTACAGTTACGGATTTTATTGTTTTCCAATCGTTCGTACCAGTTTCGTCCACTTCATAGGCAAAAGTTACCGGTTGTGTTCCCTCATTCTTAATCCAACCGGTACGATTCGCCCAGCCGGCAAACAGGAAAGGCTCGGAGGCTTCATTTGCCTTTATGCTCTCTTTTGCCCAAACAGCCCCTTCGGCTGTTGCCGGACCTAATTCATCCGGTTTCGAAAAAGAGGTAAACCACAGATTGGAATTGGATTGGCCGGGACCTTCTATATTTCCTTTTGCCTTACGTTTATTCAGGAATTCTTTCTGAGCCGAGTCGTCACATCCGAAAACAAGCTGATCGTTCCAACGGGTGAAATCACCGATAACCTTCAGATAAGCAGAACGCGGACGGATACCGGCACTGTTATCTGCCGTAAACTGACCGGGGAAACGCCAGAACATGCCGTGCATCGTCATCAGATAATCAGGATTGGATTCTGTTCCGACATTCCGGATACGAGGCCATTCCGTATTCCATCCGTGCGCTCCGTCATAGCTATGACTGGCTTTCGGAAGGCGATAGAAAGACCAACCTTTCTTCGCATCACGTACTCCCAGTAAAACAGACTTATGATCCCAACCCGTAGCCCACAACGGATCTGTCTCCGGATTCGTATTTCCATAAATGCCCCCCGGACCTGTTACTTCCGTAAATTGATTCCTCCGAACCGTTTTCCAGTCTTTGCCATTCCATTCAGCTAAAACACCAGCTTTTACATCAAACTTTTTCAATGCTTCAGCCGTACCTTCTCCATTGTTGGAAAAAACAGCAACGCCTTGTCCCGAATAGAAACCTTTTCCATGTACACCTGGCAATACATCATTCGTATCATCCTTTATACCTTTCTTTCTATTTCCATCCTGATATAATTCTTTTACTTCCAACGTATTGACATCCACCTCATAAAAACCCTCTTCCATCGTACCGTAATAGATTTTATGGGCAGGATCCGTCAAATGGCGGGCATTGCCGGTATGACGTCCCGGCATTACCGAATAAGGTATCACCCGAACTTTACCTGTTTTATCAATGGCATACGGACCAATAAAAAGCTGGTTGCTTTCTTTATGGACCATGCGGTTCGCCGGAGTTCCTCCTATACTCTCATCATGTATAATCTGGCGATAATCGGATGTTACCTCATACAATTTATCTGAAGAGCCATTAGGTAGATGCGGTCCATAGGTAATAACCCATAACCGGTCTGCCCAGGGAACCACGGCTCCCGTCCCACATTCTCCTTCATTATTGTAATAAGCCAAACGAGGATAAATACCGGATACCGAATCCGGAACTCTCTTAGACTCTTTTTGTGCCGAACAACTCATTATCGATAGTACTGTCAATATGCCTATCGTACTGTTTAATTTCATCTTCATTTTATTTCTGTTATAAAATTAGCAATAAAGGCTCCTCTCAACGCTTATACGCATTAAGACAAGAAAGGAGCCAATATAAAAATTATTTATACGAATTTAATATCCGGGATTCTGTTTTAAATTCTCATTGATAAGAACTTCCTTCGTAGGAATCGGCCATAAATATTGACGATCGTTCCACATACGCTGAGACATTGGAGCTATCAGTCCGGCTTTTTCCATCGCAGAGAAATCAGGAATACCGTCTTCGTCAATCTGCGGAACATCCGGCCAAAACCATAGGCCTTTATCTATGATCTTTTCACGCAATAAGCTTACCGGATATAGCATTCCATAATTAGGACGCGTCAATGCTTTTCCTGCAATTTTCCATCTGACCAAATCCATATAACGCAAACCTTCCTTTGCAAATTCCACACGTCGTTCGTTACGGATAATCGTACGTAACTTCTGTTGAGAAGTTGTAGTAATTGCCGGATAGGCACTTATATTTGTATAATCTACTCCATATGCTCTGGCACGAACCTTGTTAATTGCATCTAATACGGATTGATCTATCTGATTCAACTCGATCTTTGCTTCAGCATACATGAGTAAAACATCTGCATAACGGATAATTATTTTATCGGGATCAACATCCTTCCCATTCTCCAGCCATGTTTCATCAATTCCTTTTTTCCATAATAATCCATTATAAGATGCAAACTGAGCATTCACACGTGCATCGTTGTTTTTCTGCATCTTACCCGTATTGTAATTCATTACCTCCACTGCATCCGGATGCGGATTATAATCAAATCCCAAATGCCGGGTTCCAAATTCAACAATCGTCGCCGTACAACGCGGATCACGATATTTAAATGGGTTTTGAGGATCAAACAAAGGTGATTCATCTATCGGAAGACCATCTGTACATTCATAAGCAGCAAGTAAATCCCATGACGGAGCAAAAGCGCCCCAACCACCCGGATTTCTTGATACCTCATTCATAACCGTCCAGTTTCCTAACGTCACTTTATATTCGATAGAACGGGGTAACAAGAAAATCGACTCTTCTGAATTTTTAGTAGTCGTCAAAAAAAGTTCGGCATAGTCCGCATGCAATTTATAAAGTCCTAAATCCATACACTTTTTAGCAGCATCAGCCGCGATTTCCCAATCCCCCATATAAAGAGCAAAACGAGCCTTCAATGCCAGGGCTGCTCCTTTTGTTGCACGCAAAGAAGATACACCGGTATATTTCTCTGGCAAACCTTCTGCCGCTTTATCGTAATCTTCATAAATCTTCGGTACTATTTCCGATTTAGGAGTACGACCAAGTGTAAATGCCTCTTCAATATCTACCACACTTGTCACATAAACAACATCTCCGAAATAAGTGACCAGTCTGGCATAACAAGATGCTCTTTGAAACAAAGCCTCAGCCTCATACCGTTTTATCTTTTCTTCGGAAATACCCATATCTGCCGCCTTATCCATATTGGACAAAATAGTATTCGTTCGTGCGATAGATTTGTATTGATTGGCCCATAACGTTGTTACATCTCCGCTTTGACCATTGAAGGTCCCTTTTATAATTTCAGAGGGAGTTTCCCTATAAATAAAATTATCGGTCTTATCTTCATTGTCCAATGGCCAGAATGCATCTCTATAAAAGTCTTTGATCGACATTTCTATTTCAGTCTCATTGGAGTACCAATTTTCGCTGGATGCCTGCGACAGAGGATTTAAATCTAACTCATAACAAGAGTTTAAGCCCAAACAACATCCTAATAATATGATAAATGTACGTTTCATCTTTTTATTCTTTTAAAATTTTACAGACAAACCAAATAACACAGACGTAGTAATCGGATAAGCAGAACTTCCCATCTCCGGGTCCCAACCTTTCGGATATTTACTGATACAGAACAAATCATTGGCTGCCACATAAATACGAGTTTGCTTGATCATCACTTTCTCTGTCCACTCCGCTGGTAATGTGTAACCTAATGTCAGATTTTTCAAACGGAAATAACGGCCATTAAATAACCAGTAATCTGACATGGCATAGTTTATACTATTATTAGAATATGTCAGACGAGGATAAATAGCCTCGGCATTCTGTGCTTCCGTATTTTTTTCACTCCAATATTTACCGTCGATAATCGCCGGAGTATTCCCCCAGTTTGCTTGTAGCGGTTGTACCATTGCAGAGGATAGACGGGTATTTCGCCTTCCTACTCCTTGAATTGCAACAGAGAAATCAAAACCTTTATACCCCAGATTCAGCGTTCCTCCATATTGAAAACGCGGCAAAGATCCGCCTAATAAAACACGGTCATACTCAGGAGAAATCTTTCCATCAGGTACACCGTCAGGTCCGGAAATATCTTTATATTTAACATCTCCCAATTGTACGTTATCATTCAATTTAGGTCCTTTTAAATCCTCTTCCGTCAGCATCAGACCATCACTCAAATAACCATACCATTCGTTAAATTCACTGTCTTTCAATTTCACCTGATCTCCCAGGAATTCCGTTCCACCCAAATCTCCCATCTTAGAAACAAAGTCGGAGAAATTCGCAGAAATTCCGTAAGTCAAATCCCCTATACGGTCATTCCAAGCTAATTCGATGTCATATCCATTGGTATACATCTTACCTGTATTTCTCTGAGGATTATCAAACCCGACATAATCAGGGATTTCCAAAGCCAATAGCATATCCTTCGTCTGCTTGTTATAATAATCAGCCGTAAAGCGCAAACGATTATTAAAGAAATTAGCATCCAAACCGATATCTACCGAACTTGTTGTTTCCCAGGAGATATTTTCAACGGCATAAGCCCACTGCGCCGCTGATAACTCAGGAACAACCGTTCCATTCTGATAGAACAGGACATCACTGAAGTTGATAAAAGCCTGATACGGATAGTAAAGGGCATTTCCATCTTTGTCCGTAATCCGTTCATTACCCAACGTACCATAAGAAGCCCTCAATTTCAGAAAAGACAACCAATTAATATCCGCATTCTCCATAAATGCTTCTTCACTTAACACCCAACCGGCAGAGAAAGACGGAAATACTCCCCAACGATAATCAGAATGAAAACGGGAAGATCCGTCATAACGAATATTCGCCTGAAACAAATATCTGTTATCAAAACTATAAGCTACACGGCCAAACCAGGATCTATAAGACAGCTCCGTAGCACTTCCGCTATTATCACGCAAATCCAACGGACCTACATTCAAATAAGGGAAATTACTCAATTCATATTGATCACGGGAAGCACCCAGATTCTCACCGGATGAATAATAAGTTTCATAACCAGCCATCAAGTTCAAATCATGCTTACCAAAAGTCTTCATATAATTGGCAATTCCTTGAATTGTTATATTATAACTGTCATTCCTCTCTTCTGATAATTTTGTTGTATTATAGCCTTCCATGTAACCGCCAATCATATTCGGATCATTTTCCAAAGAATAAGGTACCGCCTTACGAAAATGTTTCTTTTTCTCGAATGTATAATTAGGTGCGATCACTCCTGAAATTTTCAAACCTTCAAGTGGAGTTATATTAATTGCAGCACGTCCTCCCATCTGATTATACCACTCATCTTTAAAACCTCCGGAATTTACTACAGCATAGGGATTATTACCATTCTTTCCGCTCGCATATTCTCCGTTAGCCCATACAGCCGGATAAATCATAGGAGCTAAGCGCATATCAGAGAAGGGGGAATAATAAGGCTGATGATTTTTTGTCCGTTTAAAATTAAAATCCAATGTCGCACCCAAATACTTATTCACTGTAAAATCATTATTGGCACGAATCATGAAACGCTCATAATCACGATCTGCGTATAAACCGTCCACTTTATCATAGACGAATGAAGCATTCGATTTTACAGTCTTAGAACCTCCGGCTACACTAATCGTATGAGTCTGACGCGGAGCCGAACCTTTCAAAATCATCCCAACCCAATCTGTCATAGGATATTTATCAGGGTTTGTCTGGTGATATTTTTCCCAATTATTTATATCATCATCCGAATAAGCCTGGTTCCAGCCTCCGGATTTATTGTCATTATAACGTAACTCATTGGTCGTTTCCAAAAAACGTTTAACCCCTACGTATTTCGGTTGCTTGGTTGGTATCTCCAATCCATATTCAAAATTATAATCGATCGACAGACTTTTCTCCTGGGCTCGCTTAGTCGTAATCAAAATGACGCCTGCCGCTGCACGTGAACCATATATGGAAGATGACGCTGCATCTTTCAAAACAGACATACTTTCCACATCATTCGGATTCACATCATTAATACTACCGGGTACACCATCGATAATTACTAACGGACTGGTATCGCCAATCGTCGTAATACCACGAACCCGGATACTACCGGCAGCTGCCCCCGGAGCATTGTTATCACGGGTTACCGTCACACCGGCTATAGCACCCTGTAATGCAGTAGATAATTGTGTTGTCTTACGGGCTGCCAAATCATCCCCTTTTATAGCGACTACAGAACCTGTCAGGTCTTTCTTTTTCATGGTACCATAACCAACAACGATAACTTCATCCAAAACTTCAGTATCCTCTCTCAAGGTGATTGTTACGGAGTTCTTACCAATGACAGGTATCTCACTCGTTACATATCCAATATAAGTGATAACTAACGTAGCGTCTGACGCTACGTTAAGGGAGAACCTCCCTTCGGCATCCGTTATTGTACCGTTTGTTGTCCCTTTTTCTACCACGTTTGCACCAATAACAGGCAAACCTGTTTCATCATTGATAACTCCCGATACAATTTTCGTCTTCTGTTGTGCTGCATTCGTAGCCTGATTGGGTTCTGTAGAAGCCTTAATTAATACCTGACGATCGATAATCTGATAATTATATCCCGTATTATTAAATATCTGCGTAAGAACTTCATCCAATGTTACATTCTTAGCATTTACACTTACTTTCTTATTCACATTTACATGGTTGTCATTAAAAAAGAAAGTAAACTCGCTGTTCTTCTCAATCTCTTTCAGAATTTCAATAATACTGGCATTATTCTTTTTGATTGAAACTTTGTAATCCTGCGCATAGGTAGAGGCAGAAATACAACAGGCAACAGCCAATGAAAATAAGGTTGTGATCTTCATAATGCGAATTGTTTTTCTTAATAACGGGACACAACAATCCCTGTCATTGTTTTTTTTCATAACTTTGTATTGTTTTTAATGAATAATAAATGCAAGTCGTTGGCTTGGACTCCTTATGACGTGCATTTTCTTGAAAACTCACGGATTGGAAGGTACTTGCAGGTATCTTCCAATTTTTTTAGGTTAACTGCTCGATATGTCCATAGGCTATAGATTTAGATTATTAATTATTTGAGAACTAACACATAATTTCCATTACTTGTCTTTTGATATTTTAAAGGAGATGATTCTCCCAACATAAACAATATCCGTTCCAATGATTCATCCCTTACCTTAAATGTAAAGCGGTATTTATCCGCCAGATCTTGCTGGCACATAATCTTACGTCCGTACCATTGCTCCAGACGTGGAATAATCATTGATAGTTTTTCATTTTCGAAACTGACCATCTTCTGTTTTCGCCATGAAGTATATTTATCTGCATCGACAGTTAAAACATAGGCCGAATCTGCTTGCTGATCATATACCATCTTTTCATTCGGCGACAAAATAAACTCAGCTCTATCACCTTTTGAATTATTTATTCCTATCTTGACTTTCCCATTTAACAGGACAGTCTCCGATTTACTTTCTATATCATAATCAAACACCTCGAAAGCCGTTCCCAAAGCCTGCACTTCCATTTCCGAAGTATGTACGATAAAAGGCTTGTGAGGATTTTTGTGGATATCAAAAAAAGCCTGACCGTCTAAATGTATTTCACGTGTTTTCCCTGTAAATGCAGCAGGATAGGTCAATTTACTACCGGGTCCCAACTGTACGACCGTCCCGTCCGGCAATGATACCGATTGCATATTCTGAATACCTGACGTAACAACATAAACAGGAATATTATCTTTCTCTCCTAGATAATAAGCCATCCCTCCGACAGCCAATAACAATAAAACAGATGCTGCCACACTATAAACTTTATAGAATAAATATCTTTTTACAGAAGCATTGTCCCAAATACTTTGCCGTATACGATGCCATATCCGCATACTGTCAGCCCGGTCAATATACGCAGCATCCGGGGCATTGTTCCACTGACTGAACATTTGTGTTTTTACTGCATCCCGCTCATTCAGTGCAGTACGTTCCTCCTCTCCCAATGCATCCTGCATCAGCTTTTTTAATATATATCTTTTATTATCCTGATCCATTTCTTTTTATCTGCTTTATAATAAATACCCCCGAGCATATAGGTTACCCCTATCCGCCCATCGTTTTTTTTTAATTTTCTAAGAATAAAAGAAAAAAGGGAATCGGTTTTTACAGGAAAAGAGAAAGTAGAGTGATATTCTTCCGCAGATATTTAAGCGCTTCACTAATTTGATTTTCAACAGTCTTCTCCGATATATTCAATAATTCGGCTATTTCTTTATAGCTCTTGTTTCCTTTCCGGCTCAGGTTAAATATTTCCCGGCGGCGTGGCGGCAACTCGTTTATAAGCATGTCAATATATTCGCTCAGGTTCTTAGCCTCTATCTCCTCTTCAATATCGTATGAATCTTCCATAGCGGCGAGGACGGTCATTTTATAAAAATCTTCGTTCAAATTTTTCCGGTGTTGATTAAATATCAGGTTGCGGGTGATGATAAACATCAATCCTTTGAAATTATCGTCTTCACGCATAAAGTCACGCCCTTCCCACACTTTTATAAAAACGTCCTGCACGACTTCCTCTGCTGTATCCTGATTGGTCAGGTAAAGACGGCTGAAGTTGTATACCTGCCTCCAGTACTTTTTATATAAAGCAGTAAAAGCCTCTTTACTGTTTTGCTTCAATAATAATATCAATTCGTTATCCTCCATCTTCCACATTCAGAATGTATGCAAATATAAGAGATTTTATTTTACCCGGTAGAAAGTAAAAAATAAAATATACCCTCTTTATGGTATTTCCCATAATCAATACTCCTCTTATCTTTGTTGCATAAATAAGAACAACTAAAATATAGAATGATATGGCAAACGTAGCAAAAAAACTGACAGACCTGATTGGTAACACTCCGTTATTAGAGTTCTCCAACTTCAATGCAAGCAAAGGATTAAAAGCAAAACTGATCGGTAAACTGGAATACTTCAACCCGGCAGGCAGCGTGAAAGACCGCATCGCCCTGGCAATGATCGAAGACGCAGAACAGAAAGGACTTCTGAAACCGGGAGCGACCATTATCGAACCGACAAGCGGGAATACCGGGGTTGGACTCGCCTTCGTTTCTGCCGCCAAAGGATATAAACTGGTTCTGACAATGCCGGAAACGATGAGCATAGAACGCCGCAATTTATTAAAAGCTCTTGGAGCCCACCTAGTATTAACTCCCGGAGCCGATGGCATGAAGGGAGCTATCGCCAAAGCCGAATCATTACGTGATGAAACACCTGGTTCCGTCATCCTGCAACAATTCGAAAATCCGGCCAATCCGGCTAAACACGTACAGACTACTGCACAGGAAATCTGGCGCGATACGGATGGTAAAGTCGATATTTTCGTAGCCGGTGTAGGTACGGGCGGAACAGTCAGCGGTGTCGGTGAAGGATTGAAAGCACATAATCCGAATGTGAAAATCGTAGCGGTAGAACCGAGCGACTCCCCCGTCCTCTCCGGTGGTAAACCGGGACCGCATAAGATACAGGGTATCGGGGCCGGATTCATTCCTAAAACATATAACGGCAAATACGTCGATGAAATCATTCAGGTAGAAAATGACGATGCCATCCGTACCAGCCGTGAACTGGCACAAAAAGAAGGATTGCTGGTAGGTATCTCTTCCGGTGCTGCCGTATACGCTGCTCTAAAACTGGCGGAACTGCCGGAGAATGCAGGCAAAACAATCGTTGCCCTATTACCCGATACCGGAGAGCGGTATCTTTCTACCGTATTATATGCATTCGAAGAATATCCGTTATAAACGAGACCTTATCTATATTCTATAAACTGAAGCATATTTAGAAAATAATGAGCCAATGTGGCAATATGCCAATTTAGGAATAATTGAGCTATCAGTTTATAGTGATGGGAGTAACCAATTCCCCTCTTGAGAGGGGAGACAGGTACAACCGGTCAATAATCGGATAGTTCAAATCTGATAAATATCGAACTTCTTTCCCTTAGTTTTTCACACATAATTAGTCAAACATTTGACTAATATCCGATAAATATCTATCTTTGCGCCGATAAAAACAGCAAGTATGACAGATAGTGAATTAGCTCACGAACTTAATCTACTAGTATTAAGGACACGCATGACATTCCGCCAGACCATTCAGCGAATACTGAAAAGCAACAACGTCGATATGACCTTTGAAATGCTTCAGGTAATGCATTGTTTGTGGAAAGAACAGGGAGTCAGCCAACAATCGCTGGCCGAAAAAACAGCGAAAGACAAAGCATGCCTCACCAACCTGATCAATAATCTCGAGAAGAAAGGATGGGTTATACGGCAGGAAGATTGCAACGACCGCCGTAATAAACTGATATACCTCACCCCCGAAGGAGAAAAGGTGGCCGACAAGATTAAATCCCTCCTGAAAGACATGTACACCCAGGTCGGGCAACAAATGAACACCAAACATATGGAAGCCTGTATGAAACATCTAAGCAAACTGAATGAGATATTTGATCAAATATAGTTTTTTATTGTTACTGTTTATAGGAAAGCCTGTTGCGACTTGTTCCCAACAGGCTTATTCTCTTACCCTCGACGAACTCTTCCGCCTGGGTACGGAAAACAGTCTGCGTCTGCAAGCCTCCCACATGCAGGAAGTCGTCGCAGCCGACAAGAAAAAAACAGCGCAAACGGCCCGTCTGCCCGGTATCAGTATCGGTGCGACGACCGGATATATCGGACAGTCTACCGTCTTCCGGCAGGGACTGACGCAACCGGTTCATCCCGACCTGCCCGACTGGTCACATAATTATAATGTAGAAGTAACCCAACCCGTCTATCGCGGAGGTAAAATACATTATAATATCAAACGTGCCTCGTTGGAGAAACAGATTGCAGCACTCAATTCGGCCAGTAGCAAAGCCGAAGTCAAACTGCTCCTGCTCCGTCAGTATATGGACCTTTTCAGTCTCTACAAACAAAAAGACGTATTTGCCCGTAACGTGGAAGAGTCCACCCGCAGACTTGAAGATATCCGCCGCCTGAAGAAAGAAGGTATCGTCACCCGCAACGACGAGTTGCGTAGCGAACTGCAACTCACCAACGACCAGCTGGCTTGCCGCGAAGCAGACGATAATATCGCAATCGTCTCCCAGCAACTTGACGTCTTGCTCGGACTGGATGAAACATTCCTCCTGCAACCCGACACGGCATTGCTTTACACGGCCGTTTCACTGGAAAGCTATGATGCCTACGTCCAACAGGCTTACCTCAACTATCCCGAATTACAGATCGCCCGCTACAACACGAAGCTGGCTGAAAACGATATATTCCTGTCAAAAGCCGACTATCTGCCCTCACTCTCGGTACGTGCCGCCAATACCCTGGCACGCCCGCTAAGCACTACGATGGAAGACGTCTTCTCCAACAACTGGAATATCGTTTTAAGCCTCTCCTACAACCTGTCATCCCTCTATCAGAATAAACATAAGATACATGAGGTAAAACAAATTGTCAATATCCAGAAAAATAAGGAAGAACAAATCCGCCAGGATATCCGTATTAATGTCAAAAGCGCCTGGATCAGGCATCATGAAGCGCTCGACCGCGTACAGGCACTGATCCTGTCGGTCAGGCAAGCGGAGGAGAACTACCGTATCGTAAGCAACCGTTACCTCAACCAGCTATCCATCCTGACCGACCTGCTCGATGCCAGCAGCGTCAGGCTTGAAGCCGAACTGCAACTGACCAATGCACGCACCGAGGCCATCTACAGTTATTATCAACTGATGCATGCGTGCGGCAATTTATAACTTAATTAAAAACAGACAAATATGTCCGGATTACATAGAAAAAGAAAACAACTGAGGCGACTGAAAAAAAGGAATATCACCCTCAACACCGTATGTATCCTGCTCGCTTTCGGCGGCATATCATGGACGGTCAACTACTTCTGGAAATATGTCAACTACGAAATCACCAATGACGCCGTAGTGGATCAATATATCACCCCCGTCAATATCCGCGTACCGGGTTACATCAGGGAAGTCCGTTTCACCGAGCACCAGCAGGTAAAGGAAGGCGACACCCTTCTGATCCTCGACGACCGGGAATACCGTATCAAGCTGAAAGATGCCGAAGCCGCCCTCCTCGACGCCCAGGCCTCCAAAGATATACTAAGTTCCGGCATCGAAACCTCCCAGGTGAATATCAGCGTACAGGAGGCCAATATCGCCGAGACGGAAGCCCGCCTCCGGCAACTCGAACAGGACCATCGACGTTATGCCAACCTCCTGGCCGAAGAGTCCGTCTCGCAACAGCAATACGAACAGGTCAAGGCTGAATACGAAGCCATGAAAGCCCGTTACGAATCCCTGCTCCGCCAAAAGAGTGCCGCCCAATCGCAATATTCGGAGACGAGCAAGAAAAGCGGCAGTGTGAAGGCGGCCATCCTGCGCAAAGAAGCCGACCTGGAGATGGCGCAGCTCAACCTATCGTATACAGTCGTCACCGCTCCCTTCGACGGATACATGGGACGCCGCACGCTGGAAACCGGACAACTGGTTCAAGCCGGACAAACCCTCAGCTACCTCGTCCGCAACAACGACAAATGGATAACCGCCAATTACAAGGAAACACAAATCAGCCATATCTACATCGGCCAGAAAGTACGCATCAAAGTAGATGCTGTAGACGACCGCATTTTCCACGGCACCGTGACGGCGATCTCCGAAGCGACCGGCTCCAAATACTCCCTCGTCCCGACCGATAACTCTGCCGGCAACTTCGTCAAGATACAACAGCGCATCCCTGTGCGCATCGACCTGATTGACGTTTCGCCCGAAGACATGAATCTGCTCCGTGCCGGCATGATGGTGGAAACGGAAGCATTGAAAAGACATTGAATAATACAGCATAATGGCTACACAAACACCCCTGAATGTCCCTATCCGCCCCTGGGTCCCCCGCTGGCTGGGGATCGTTACGGCTTTTACCGTCATGCTGCCGATCATCCTGATCAACGGAGCCTATACCGGGACTATCACCGAAGTTTCAGGAACGCTGGGTGTGTTGAGCGAAGACATCAGCATGGCTTACTATGCGACATCGGCGGGAATGGCGGTTGCTTATCCGCTGATCCCGAAAGTGCGTCCGGTAGTGACCACTAAAACGATCCTGCTGATCGACCTCTTGTTGCAGGTGATCCTCAGCTTTATCTGTGCGCAGGTGAACCAGATGGATATCATTATCGTATGCAGCTTCTTTATCGGTTTTCTGAAAGGTTTCGCCATGCTGGAGATCATCCTGATGATACGTCCGCTTTTCAGTCCGCAGAATGTGCGCAGCGAATTTTATGCTTACTTCTACCCGATCGTGTTCTCGGCAGGCCAGGTCTCGATGGCGGTCACGGCACAGTTGGCCTATTACTACCAATGGCAGTATATGTATTACTTCGTTATCCTGCTCTTGCTGGTTGCCATCTCTTTTATCCTGATGTTCTTCCGGTATGCCAGGCGTCCTGTCTATTTTCCTTTTAAAGAGATAGATTGGAAAAGTATCCTGCTCATGGCCTCCATCCTGCTTTTCACCATCTGGTCGGCCACCTACGGGAAGACACTCGACTGGTTTTCGTCCGCTAAAATCACGGTGTATGTGCTGTCGCTGCCGGTATTGGTCTGGTTATTCCAGTTCCGGCAGAAGACGCGGAAAAATCCGTATCTGAAACTGGAAGTGCTGAACAGCAGCAAGGCGTTGATCGGCTATTTCTTCATGATGTTGGTGATGTTCTTTTCTTCCACCAGTTCGCTGGTGACCAGTTATATGAATAATATCATACGGGTAGACAGCGTACATGCCAACTTTCTGAATCTCTGGATGCTGCCGGGGTTTATCTGCGGGGCGGTGATCTGTTTCTGGTGGTTCCGCTGGCAACGGTGGCGTTTCAGGATACTGATATCCGGAGGGATGCTGTGTTATGTGATCTATCTGGCTATCCTCTATTTCGGGATCACACCGGACGGGAGGTACGAAATGTTGTATCTTCCGATGTTTCTCCGGGGAATGGGAATGATGATCTTGTTTATCGCTTTCGGTGTGTATGCGGTGGAAGATATGAATCCGAAGCTGATGATATATAATGCCTTTTTCCTGATCACCTGCCGTTCGGTGATAGCTCCTGCCCTGTCGTCGGCCTTCTTCAATAATATGCTTTACCGTCTGCAATTGCGGGATATGGCGATCCTCTCGGAGAATATGCGCCTCGATAACCCGCTGGCGGCACAGCAATACAACCAGTCACTCAATAATGCACTGGCACAGGGACATAGCATGACGGATGCCGTGCAACTGGCTACAAACAGCCTTTACACCACACTGCAATCGCAAAGCTTGTTGCTTGCCTTGAAAACGATTATCGGCTACGTGCTCATCTTTGCGATTGTGGTGATGGTTATCTCCCGCTTTACGCCTTTCCACAAGACTTTGAAAGTCGAGATTGTGAAGACTGGGGAAGATATGGTCTGATTAAATATAGTATTCCGCTGCATCGACTATCCCTGCGCGCAGAGCATATTTGGTTGCCTCGTGCACATTATTTACTTCCAGTTTGCGGAAAATATTTTTGCGATGGGTGGTGATGGTGTGGATGCTGGAGAAACGCTCGGAGGCAATTTCTTTGGTCGTCTTGCCTAAAGCGATGGATTTCAGTATTTCTTTTTCTGTCGAGGTCAGTACGGGGTGCTCTTTGGGTTCACGGACTATTTTCTTTTCTGAAAGCAGGTTATGAATCCGTTGACAGATAAAACGTTCGGAATGTAAAGCCGATTGCAGGGCCGCACGTATTTCTGCTGACGGGGCATCCTTCAAGACGATGCTGAAAGCCTCGCTGCTGAAGAGGATGCGACGGATAAAATTTTCGCTCAGTTCATCGCTGAAAAGTATCCAGGAGACCTGTTTGAAACGCTCCTGCAAGATCAGAAGTTCGTCGGCACTCGTCAAATCGAAAAGCGTGTAGTCGAGGATCACGACAGCCTGCGGATGCTGTTGAAGGAGTTGAAGCAGCTCGTGTTTGTCGGCAGCCTCGGTCACAAGGCTAAGATCCGGCATCCTGTCGCTCAGGTAAAGGATGCCGGCTTTGGTGATATCCTGGTTATCGGCTATGATAAGCGTCCGCATCAGCGTATGGCTAAAGCCTGTTTAATGTCGTTATACAAATCGTCGACCGGTTCGAGTCCGACCGACAGGCGGATTGTTTGCTGGCTGATATCCATTTCCTGCCGTTGCATTTCGGTGAAACTGCCATAGATGGTGCTTGCCGGATGGATAGCCAATGTCTTGTTGTCGAACAGGTTCGTGGCACGGCGGATCAGTTGCAGGCGGTTCATAAAGGCAAAGCAGGCCTCACGGGAAGGCAGGTCGAATGTCAGCATGGCTCCCAGATATTTTCCGAACTGGACAGTGCTCAGTTTATAATAAGGATTATCTTTCAGGCCGGTGTAATTGACCGACACAATACCTTCCAGCGTTTGCAGCCGGCCGGCTAGTTCCAGGCAAGTTGCTCCCTGCCGTTCGAAACGGAGAGGCATGGTTTCCAGTCCCAGCGTCTGCATGTAGGCAACCTGCGGCGTCATATAAGCGCCCAGGTTCCGGTGTATCTCCTTCCGGAGGCGGGCGGTGAAAGCGCGTTCGCCAAACTGTTCATACCAATGTTTCAGTGTGATAAAATGGCTCCAGTCGAAGGTCCCGTTATCAAGTATCAGACCTCCTATGCTTGTTGCCCCGCCGGAGATATATTTGGTGCTGGATACGATCTCGATATCTATACCAAAATCTTTTCCGTGGAAGACAGAGAAAGGAACGATCGTCGTGTCGGCGATCAAAGGTACTCCCGCCTCCTTTGCGATAGAAGATAACATCTTCAGGTCGGCCACTTCCAACTGCGGATTGGTAATCACTTCGAGAAAGATCGCACAGGTGTTGCAGTCGATATGGGCGCGGACCTCGTCGGGATCGGTCAGGTTGCAGAAACGTGCCTCGATATCAAAGGCGGCCAGCGTCGTCTTCATCAATGACCAGGTATTGCCGAACAGATGCGGGGAAGTGACGATATTGGCTTTTGCACGCCCGATCGTCATCAACGTGTTGCAAATGGCGGCCATACCGGAATTAAGGGCGGTGACACTCATGGCTCCGGTAACGGACAGCACACGATCTTCAAAATATTGTACGGTCGGATTCGTAATCCTCGAATAAGCATGGTCGGACGTACGGCCACAGAAAGCGGCTTCCATCGCTTCCGCCGATTCGAACTCGTAAGCAGCAGTGTTATAGACCGGCATTGCCAATGAGCCATAGGCGTCCGGCTTCTCGTAAGGCGTATGAAGCAAACGGGCTTCAAAACTATTTTCTTCCATTCTGTATTTTCCTAATGTAATTTTCTTTTTGCCGCTACAAATGTAGGATTCATTTAGATGCAAAATAGAATTCTCCGGTAAAATTAGCACATCCAACTGTTAAATTGTATCTTTGGATTCCTATTAAACGATCTAAAAGAGCTGTTATATGAAGATAATAACATACAATGTAAACGGCCTCCGCGCCGCTGTGGGAAAAGGCTTTCCGGAATGGTTAAAACAAGAGCAGCCCGATGTACTCTGCCTGCAGGAAACTAAACTTCAGCCGGATCAGTTCCCGGCAGATGCCTTTGCGGATTCAGGTTATAAACCCTACCTGTTTAGTGCCCAAAAGAAAGGTTATAGCGGGGTAGCTATCCTCACCCGCCAAGAACCTGATTATGTGGAAACGGGAATGGGCATAGAGAAATATGATAACGAAGGTCGTTTTATCCGTGCGGATTATGGTGACCTGTCAATTGTCAGTGTCTACCATCCTTCCGGAACCAGTGGTGATGAACGCCAGGCATTTAAAATGGAATGGTTGGAAGATTTCCAGCGTTATGTAGTGGAATTACAGAAAACACGTAAGAATCTGATTCTTTGCGGCGACTATAATATCTGTCATGAACCGATAGACATTCATGATCCGGTACGCAATGCGACCAACAGCGGTTTCCTTCCCGAAGAACGCGAATGGATGACACGGTTTCTGGATGCAGGATTTATCGACACATTCCGCCATCTCAATCCGGAAAAACAGCAATATACATGGTGGAGCTATCGTTTCAACGCCCGTAAAAACAATAAAGGCTGGCGTATCGATTACTGCATGGTCAGCGAACCGGTAAAACCGTTGCTGAAATCGGCTTATATTCTGAATGATGCCGTACATTCAGATCATTGCCCGGCGGTATTGGAGATTGGATAAAAGACAGAAAGTATATATGAAAAGGGCCGTATCAAAAGTCTTTTGATACAGTCCTTCTTCTCTTTATTCACGCCAATACTCCGGCTTGTCCATTGCGTCAGCGCATCTTACCTTTCCTCTAGGAACATCCCCTGCTTCCGAAGTAAGGGATTGATACATCCAGCAATCAGCATAGATATCTTCAATCGGATAAGGAGGCGGATAACCGGCTGCTTCTGCATTTCCTTTAAAACCATGACGGGGATAATACTCTTTATGCCCCAGCACAAAAACCATCTCCACTCCCATCTCCTTCAATATCCGATGGCCTTCCCGGATCAGCAAACCTCCGAGACCTTGTTTCTGATACTCCGGCTTTACGGCCAAAGGTGCCAGGATATAAACAGAAGGTGAAGGATTGCTCCCCTCCAATGAGGCCTTTGTAAAAAGGATATGGCCTATGGCCTCCCCCTGATAACAGGCAAGCAACGAGACGTAAGGTTCTGCTGTCTGATCTGCCAAAAGGTCTTTCACCAGTACGGCCTCGTCATCTTCACCGAAAGCGAGTCGTTCAACGTTCATTACATCGTTAAAATCGTCAGAAGTAGCCCTTCTGACTTGCACGTCGTTTAAATTCATGACTATAATATATTAAATGGTTACTATGCTCCCTTATGGGAACAGTTTTTATATGAAAAAGGATATAATAATAAGGCCCGGATGAAGATGTATATCCGGAAAATTGAAGTGGCCAGCCTATAAAGAGTTATAGGCTGTTATTAAGCACTTATAGATGTAGAAAGTAGTGTTTTCAAAAAACTGTTTTTATAATTCGGGAGCAAATATAGCAAAATAATCCGGTTAGTAACCACTCAGTGCCGGAAGAAGTATCTTTTCCATGATCTTATATCCGTCCAAAGTAGGGTGCACGCCGTCTTTGGAATATTTCTCCGGCAAACCTCCCCGCCCATCCGTCAATTGAGAATGATAATCAATATAAGTAAGACCATTACGGTCTGCATAAGCCTTAATCATTTTATTCAGTTCGATAATTTTATCGGCAGGTTCCAGTCCTTTATGCCAACCGAAATCATAGGCGGGCAAAACAGAACAAAGAATCACATCGATATGGTTTGCTTTTGCCAACTCGGTCATAGATATGATATTTCCCAGTATATTTTCCTGAGAGATATATCCGTTGTTTTGGGCAATGTCATTGGTCCCGACCAGGATTACAACAGCCTGCGGTTTGAGATTGATTACATCTGCACGAAACCGCACCAGCATTTGAGCCGTCGTTTGTCCGCTGATACCTCTGCCGATAAAGCCATTGTTCTTAAAGAAAAGCGAATCGTTGTTCCACCAGCCCTCCGTAATCGAATTTCCCATGAATACCACTTTAGATGGGAGTTCTACCGTTTTATTAAGTTCGGCATACCGGCCAAAATTGGCCCAATCTTTCTCCTGGCCTAAAAGAGAGGAGGCAGCCAATGCACACACAACCAGCATCAGCCATTTCTTAAAGTTCTTCATAACATGATTTTATTAAGTTACATGAGATACAAAAATAATTCTTTTATCCTTATCTTTGCCCTAAATCTAAATTAAAAACACATCATATTCCTATGAAAAACTATTTCAAAAGAAATTGTTTCTTTATTCTATTCGTCTTTTTGATGTTTCAGAGTCATTCTACTCTGTGGGCAATAGATGGTGCCGGAATAGCATTCAAGGTTAGTCTGTCAGGAAAGATTTATCATCAATTTTCTTTTTTGCTGGAAGAGGATATCCGTCCGAAATCAAACTTCAAACAGGCAGAGTGGTTTCTGACAACAGGAGAAATCAACTATACATTCAACCGGTATCTGAAAGCCGGAGTAGCCTATATGTTACTTAACCAGTACAAGGCTTCCGAAGAGTTACGGAACAGATATTATGTGTATGCTTCGGGAAAATATCCTGTCGGCAACTTTGTCCTGTCTCTTCGCGAACGATTCCAGAGTACTTATAAAACAGGCGCCGAACATCCCAAGAATTATCTCCGGACAATGCTCACCTTCTCCTATAAGATCAGTAAAACGGATTTCTCCCCTTTTGCTTATGCCGAAATATTTAATGACACCGGCTATCAGGGTAATATGCACACAGACAGGATTCGCCTCTCAGCCGGAAGCGATTATAAGATAAACAAACAAAACGCATTGCAGTTATATTACCGTTACCATATATTCAACGTATATGATCCGGTCAATTATAAACATGCAATAGGGCTGACCTACTCACACAGGTTCTAAAAAAATAACTATCTTTGCAGCCGGAATTTAATTTATAGACATGATACGGAAAGTTTTTGCTTTCCCGAGTGCTTGATAAACCTCGTAAAAAACAAGAATTATGCAGAAGACAACTGTAACAATCCCATTCATGCTGCTCGGCATCCTGTTCAATATATGTCTGGTAGCGTCCAATCTTTTAGAGACGAAAGTCGTACAGGTATTTGGCATTACTGCTACAGCCGGACTGATCGTATTCCCTATTTCCTATATTATCAATGATTGTATTGCCGAAGTATGGGGATTTAAGAAAGCGCGTTTGATTATCTGGAGCGGATTTGCTTCGAACTTCCTCGTTATCGGGTTTGCACAACTGGCAGTCATGTTGCCTGCCGCCTCGTTTTGGGAAGGGGAAGAAGGTTTTAACTTCGTCTTTGGAATGGCTCCGCGCATTGCGATTGCAAGCCTGATCGCTTTTCTGGTCGGCTCGTTCCTGAATGCATATGTGATGAGCAAGATGAAGATTGCTTCTAAAGGGAAAAACTTTTCTTTACGTGCGATCGCTTCGACATTAGTGGGTGAGAGTGCCGATTCGATGATTTTCTTTCCGATCGCTTTTGCCGGATTGATTCCCTGCAAAGAATTATTAATCATGATCGGGACACAGGCGGTTCTGAAATCCCTCTATGAGGTGATCATTCTTCCAGTAACGATTCGCGTGGTAAAATACATAAAAAAGGTGGACGGTAGCGATGTCTATGATATCGGAACTTCTTATAATGTTTTGAAGGTAAAAGATATATGAGAGTGTCAAAAGTCATACTATGGCACGCAGATGACGCAGATTAAACAGATGAGCAGAGATAAATAAATTGAATATCAATAAATAATCTGTGTTTATCTGCCCGATCTGTGTCATCTGTGTGCCATTTAGTGTATTTTGACACAGCTCCAACTTACTACATTTAGCCTGCCGGAAAGTCTATCGTTTCTGTGCTTTCTGTCCAGTTCTCTACTTCGAAGCCGTCAGATGAGGTTTCTTCGGAGTATAATTCTCCTAATGTGATATTGAGAGTCAGACGGTTTCCGGCTATTAATGCATTGTCCAACAGTTTCCGGAAATGTTTTACCAATCCATTCTTCAACGTCAGCATAATAGTCAGGGGAGGATTGTCGGAAGAAGGGAAAACCATAACTGTTGAATTGGCGGACATGGACATACTATCGGTCGACATGGTCAACGGAAATGCGACAGTCTTTGTGAAGTCGCTTGCTTCAGCAGTATAATAGTCCAGCCGGGAAGCAATATTTCCAACCAGGATACGGGCAGAAGCGATACTCGCATCCATCTTATCACCATCTTTATTCGTCAGTGTTATTTTTAAACCGGCTGTGGCATGCTTCATCGTTGCCTGCATTTTATCCGTACCAACTTTGATGGGATTGACTGCATGCAGATAGTCATAGACAGGCATATAAGTTGTATCTTTATAATTATCCTGATACATAGTCATATACAAATCTGACAAATCTGCCCCTACACGTAAACCGGGCTCTCTGATAGCTGCGGCATCATAGATCGAATCGGTCTGGCTGTTTTTGGATAATCCCCAGTACAGGAAATTATAATCTCCCAAAGGCAACCTGACAGGAGCAGTAGCTTTATAAATGGAACCGTCTTTTATAGTGTAGGTTGCATTAATAGGCGACAATGTACCGTTAATGCCATAATTCCCATAATAAAGGCTGGAATCTCCGGTACAAGGATAAACCATCAGGACACCGGTAAATGATGTTGTTGAAGTGCCTGTTGAAACACTCATTTCGGCCAGCTCGGGACTTATCAGATCATCTGTGTTTACGCAATGGCAATCGTCATCCTTCGAACAGCTGCCGAAAAATACGCCCATCAATAGCGTAGAGAAAACTAACTTATTCATAGTCACCAAATATTTGTTTAGATTTATGCTTATAGAAACAGCACACAAACAGTTTGGTTCTCGGAATCGGTCTTATTAACTTTTAAAATAACGGCTACAATTTATTTGAACAAATGCGACCAGTCTTCCCGTGGCAGGGGAGTATAGGTATGGATACCAAGGGTTTCCGCCGTACGGCAGTTAGGTATGGCATCATCCAGGAATAAGGTTTCTTCCGGATTGATACCGGCATCTTTCAAGACATATTCAAATATATCGGCATTGGGCTTGACCATATTCAACTCATAGGAAAGGTATATCTTTCCGAAAAGTCTTCAGCATGATGTCCTTTATAGGCAAAGCTATTCTTCTCGGCCCATTGCCAGTGGATCTCATTCGTATTACTGAGAAGCATCGTATTGTATCTGGAACGAAGCTCCATCAATAAATCGAGTTTGTAGGTCGGTATATCATCGAGCATGGCAATCCAGGCAGCATCAATCTGTTCGTCGGTCAGGCGCTGCTGGGTAAGGTGGCGGATACCGTCTCTGAACTCGGCAGAGGTGATAGTTCCCATCTCTATCTGCATAAACAGGTCTTTACTGTTCAGGATGCAGTCGCGGACATCGGGCACACCAAAACTTTCAAAGGCCTCCACACAGCGATTGCGGGTCAGATTAATGATCACTCCGCCAAAGTCTATAATCAGATTCTTTATTCCTTCCATACTCATCAATAATAATTACCAGCGTCTGCGACGTCTGTGGTGACGCTGTTTTTGTTTATAATCACGTATTCTGCGGTAGACTACCCAGACAAATAACAAGCCGAATACAGCAAAAATCAACAGGACAATACCGGTATTCAGGTTATCGCCTTTCACACGGCTCCACATTTCCAGCACAAGCTCCGTCTCATCGCCAAAGTCACGGATCATGGCACAACGTTCCACCACTTTATGATCAGGATATTGTACCGGATTGATCCGGATACTGTCGTTTCCGGGACCGAAGAAATAGCTGAGATCAGAAAACTCCTCGATTGTCGTATCTATTTTGGCTTCCAGTATCTCCGGTGTGGCAACGGCACTTACATAACCATTGGCATCCATATTGCGCAAGGCAATGTCCGGACGGCAAAGATAATCTAAAAAATAACTGGCAGCCTTCACATTACGGGCATATTTCGGAATTGCCCAGCCATCATACCAGATATTACTACCTTCGAGCGGCACTTCATAACCCAACTCCACTCCTACGGCATCGGCTTCTTCCATTGCCCAGACGGCATCTCCGCTCCAGGTAAGGTTCAGCCAGGCTTTGTTTTTGGTCATCATTTCCTTACCGAAGTCGGCTTCCCATCCGGCAATATTGGGTTTCATACGTTTCAGATAATCCTCGGCAATAGCGATTACTTCAGGGGAGTTGTCGTTCATCAGTTGCTCTACCGTAACAGTTCCGTCGGCAAGTTCCTTGGCATGAGCATAAATGATGGCAGTACCATAGGCATCGCGATAACTGTCTTTCATCAGGATCTTGTTCTTATACTTGGGATTCCACAGGCAATCCCAGGTCATCACTTCATCCTTTGAAACAAATTTCTTATTATACAGCAAGCCTGCCGTGCCCCACATATAAGGAACGACGTAGTCGGTTGTTTTCATTCCAGGCTGGCTCAGTTTATTGAGTTGTTCCTGGATATACGGGGAAATGTTATCCAGGTAATCGGGCGTTTTTCCGAAGTTACGGTCAATGGGAAGCAATAGCTTTTTCTTCAGCATACGTTCGATGATATATTCCGAAGGACATATCAGGTCGAAATCTTCGTGACCGCGCTCCACCTTGGTCAACATGATCTCGTTAATGTCGAATACCTGGTAAATGATACGGATATCCTCTCCTGTCTGCTCCTTATACCAGACCGGAAATTCATCCAGAATATCTTCATCAATATAATCCGCCCAGTTATAGATTTTCAATATCTTACTGCGCTCTTTTTCCGTACGTGCACAGGACGCAAAGACGCCCAGGCAAGCGACAAATACGCATATTATTTTAATTAGTCTGTTCATTACCCTACTCCTGTTTGACATTATTTAGCGGCTTTATCAGCCCTCTTATTTATCACAATCAGCAACACCAGTACAGTGACAAAGATGATTGTGGACAACGGACGCAGTTCAGGAGTAAGTCCTCCCTTCCGGGCATCCGCATAGATAAAGGTTGAAAGTGTCTCCAGTCCTTCGTTACCGATAGTAAAGATCGTAACGGCAAAGTCGTCGATCGAAAGCGTGAAAGCCAATATAAAACCACTGATCATTCCTGGCCATATCTCCGGCATAATCACTTTGCGCAATGCCTGAAACGGAGTTGCACCCAGATCAAGCGCGGCTTCATATACATTCTGATTCATCTTTTTCAGACGGGGCATCACACTCAATACAACATAAGGAGTACAAAATGAAATATGCGCCAGTACAACTGTAGTAAATCCCTGCGAAATACCGAAACTGACAAACAACAGGAACAGGGAAACCCCGGTTATGATATCTGCATTCATCATCGGTATGGCATTTCCGAAGTTCATGATTCTACGCGAACGGCTTCTCAGGTTGAATATACCGATGGCAGCAATACTCCCCAGGATTGTCGAGATAGATGCAGCCAGCATGGCAATGGCAAATGTATTCCACAAAGCACCTACCAGCGAACGCTGCACGCCTCCGGTAAACAAGGAAGTATACAATTTTGTTGAAAATCCCGTCCAGTTACCCAGCACCTTCGCTTCGGTAAATGAAAAGATCATAATGATCAGGATCGGAGAATAAAGCAGGATAAGAAGCAGCCACAGATAGGCCTTCGCCATTATTTTCGTCATCATATCACACCTCCTCCTTCATTTGAGGCATTGTCTTCCTCGTTGGTAAACAGGATCGTGACACCGATCAGCAGCAACATGATAAGAGACAGGGCAGCGCCATAGTTCCACATCCCGTTATTGATATTTTCCTGTACGGTCGTACCGAACAGTTTGATATTGTTCATTGTCAGCAACTCGGCAATAGCAAACGTCGAAACGGTCGGCATAAAGACCATCACGATACCGCTCATCACACCGGGCATCGACAAAGGAAAAATTGTCTTCATAAATACCTGGAAAGGATTGGCTCCCAAATCCTGTGCGGCTTCGATCAGGTTACGGTCCATCTTCTGCAATGTGTTATAGATCGGATAGATCATAAAGGGCAGGAAGTTGTATACCATACCGAAGATCAAGGCTCCTTCCCCCAAAGGCAAATCAAGGAAATCGAACAGGGCGACTGTTGCCAACGTACGGATCAGAATGTTCACCCACATCGGCAGGATAAACAACACGACCATCGTACGGGAAGTATTAAAACGGGCCTGACTCAATATATAGGCTGCCGGATATCCTAAGAGCAGGCAGACCAAAGTGGTAATGATCGCAATACCGATAGAATAGACAAAGGTATTCAATGCCTCGGGATGCATCATAAATTTACGGAAATTGGCGAAAGTAAATGCTCCCTCGGCATCCGTAAAGGCATATAAAACGATCAGGAGCAATGGCATCACTACGAATACCGCCAGAAATAATGCGTAAGGAATCGTCCAGTTCCTGCGCCGCATGAAAAATGCTGAGACTTTATTTATCACTTCCTTTCCTTTTAGTTATGAATAATACGTATATTCTCAGGGGCAATCCGTATACCGACCCGGTCACCATCGTCCCAGACATCTGTCGTATCGACGAAAATATCTTCGTCCCAGTCAGTAAACACTGTCAGATGATAATGGTTCCCTTTGTACAGGATAAATTTCACTTCACCTGTCAGCTTGCCGTCTTCTTCATTATCCTCCAGAATAACATGACGAAAATCGACTTCCACTTTTACAGGAGCGTCCGGTTCCATATCGGGAACTTCGTTACACTCAAAAGTGGTTCCAAGAAATTCCACATGGGTAGAATCAATCATTTTACCTTCAAACGTGTTGCAAACACGTTCTTTCTTCATGACGTGAATATCGAATGGTTTTACCAGCAATCCGACTTCCTGTCCGGCTTCGAAACAATGATAATCCTGTACCATGAACTCGTATCCTTCGGGAGTCTGCACCATCATTTCGTAATGGACTCCTTTAAAGATGGAAGAAGTAACCGTTCCGGTCAGCATGGCAGCTTCCGACGGGTCGAATATATAAATATCTTCCGGACGGATTACGACATCGACCGGTGCCTGTTCTCCAAACCCTTCATCGACACATTCAAAATCGTGTCCGGCAAAAGAGACTTGCTTATCTTTTATCATCAATCCGTTCAGGATATTACTTTCGCCGATGAAATCGGCTACAAACGAGTTGATCGGTTCGTTATAGATATCGATCGGGGTTCCTATCTGCTGGATACGGCCTTCGCTCATCACGACAATCGTATCGCTCAATGTCAATGCTTCTTCCTGGTCATGCGTTACATAAACGAAAGTAATACCGAGTGACTTATGCATTTCCTTCAATTCCATCTGCATATCTTTACGCATCTTTAGGTCAAGTGCAGCCAACGGTTCGTCGAGTAATAACACTTCCGGTTCATTCACAATGGCCCGGGCAATAGCGACACGCTGCTGTTGTCCGCCGGAAAGGGAATCAACATCACGGTATTCGTAATCGGTCATACCGACCATCTTCAAGGCCTGCTTTACCTTCTTTTCGATCACGGCGGAAGGCAGTTTCTTTAATTTCAGACCGAAAGCGATATTATTGAAAACATTCAGGTGCGGGAACAATGCATATTTCTGAAACACCGTATTGACCGGCCTTTTGTGTGGCGGTGTTTGTGTAATCTCCTTCCCTGCAATGGAGATCTCCCCTTCCGAAGCGGTCTGAAATCCGGCTATCAGACGTAACAATGTGGTCTTACCACAACCGGAAGGTCCCAAAATAGTAACAAACTCGCCCTTACGGACAAACAAATTTACATCATTCAGCACAGCCTTGTCCCCAAAGAACTTGGATACATGTTCTACACTGATAATGCAGTCGGACTTTTGCATAAATTTATCCCTTTTCCTTACAAGTTAAACATAAAATCGCTCGCTTTTATAAAAAGCGGCACAAAGGTATACATTTTAAGGGACTTTCAAAACGTCTGAACCGTTAAGAGATGGATATATAAAAGAACGTTGCTGAACTTTATTTATTTCCCTTGGGTAACAACAGATTCAGTAAAACTCCCAATAATGCGGACAACCCGATACCGGCCATTGTAAAGCCGCCAAATTCAATTGCTGCGCCACCTATGCCGAAGGTAAGGATCAGCGAAACAATAATCAGGTTGCGTGTATCGCCCAGATTCGTCCGGTTTTGTATCAGGCTGTTTATACCGACAGCCGCAATCGTACCGAACAATAACAACATTATTCCGCCCAACACTGCCGGCGGAATCGATTTCAGAAAAGCACTGATCTTCCCAAAGACAGAAAAGACAATACCTGTCACCGCAGCAATACGGATAACGGTAGGGTCCGTGATCTTTGTCAGCGAGATAGCGCCAGTCACTTCGGAATAGGTCGTTACAGGAGGTCCTCCGATCAGGCCGGCAGCAACACATGCCAGGCCATCCCCCAACATAGTACGGTGCAAACCCGGATCTTTCACGAAATCTTTACCGGTCACTTCATTGATAGCATACACATCGCCGATATGTTCAATGATCGGGGCTATGGTAACCGGAATCATAAAAATCACAGCTTCCCAGGATAATTCCGGTTTAACGAACTGGGGAAACGCAAACCAGGGAGCGGCAACAATCGGTTCAAAATCAATCATCCCAAAGACTGCTCCGGCAATATACCCCACAATTATCCCACAAAAGATAGGGATCAGCTTGATCATCCCCTTCCCGAGCAAGGATGCCAGAATAGCCGTCAGCAAAGCGATCAGGGCCAGCGGCCAGTTCTCTTTCGCCATATTCACACCGGAACCGGCAAGCGACAAACCAATCAGTATAATTACTGGCCCGATCACGACCGGAGGGAAAAGCGTTTTAATAAAACCGATGCCACGCCATTTTATCAATGCGCTCATCAGTCCGTAGACGGCACCTACAGCAACCAGACCGGACATCGTACCCGGCAAACCATATAATTCCGTCGCTTTAATGATGGGAGCAACGAAAGCAAAACTACTTCCCAGGAAAATAGGAACTTTTCCTTTTGTAACCAGATGAAAGATCAATGTACCCAGCCCGGCAGTAAAAAGGGCTGTCGAAGGATCAAGACCGACCAATAAAGGCACTAATACTGTTGCACCAAAGGCTACAAAGAGAAATTGAACGCCCACTATTGTTTTTTGAGCAGGGCTCAGTGATTTTTTGCTGTCCATTGCGAAATAAAAGATTATATTTGCACAAATATAAATAGAATAATTCAAACGCTGAATAAGAATATGACACAGAATAACTTTCATAAAGAAACAGCCTATTTTGCATCCGGCTGTTTTTGGGGAACCCAATATCACCTGGAAAAAGTAAAAGGCGTAGAATATACGCATGTCGGCTACATGGGCGGAACAGCAAATAATCCGTCCTATCAAGAAGTTAAAACAGGGACAACCGGCCATGTAGAAACCGTTGAAGTCATCTTTGATCCTTCACAAACCAGTTTCGAACAATTGCTGCGTCTTTACTTCGAGACCCACGATTTCACACAAGTGGGCGGACAAGGTCCGGACATAGGCAGCCAATATCGTTCCGTTATCTTCTATTGTAATGAAGAACAGAAGGAGATCGCGGAAAGATATATCGGTAAATTATTCGGAATGGGATTTAAAGTAGCTACGGCATTGGAACCTGCCGAGAAATTCTGGATAGGAGAAGACTATCACCAACATTATTACGACAAGAAAGGAGAAACTCCTTATTGTCATATTTATCGGAAGATATTCAATGATTGATTTTGTTTCATCCCAGGGAAACAAATATTTCTTCCGGGAGAAACAAATGTTTCATCCGGAAGAAACTAAAAATATATTATCAGAAGTTTTTCTTATCGTCAATAATATATTCGGGACGCGCTTTGATTTCATCGAACAAAATCCCGACATATTGTCCTAGAACCCCCACTGTCAGCAACTGGACACCGCCGAAGAAAATAACAGATGTCATAATGGAAGTCCAACCGCTTTCCGCATTACTGAACCCGTAGATTTTTCCCAGTGTAAACCAGGCGGCCAAAACAATACCGACCACCACAGCTATAAATCCCAAACTTGTTGCCAACCGAAGCGGCTTTTTAGAGAAATACAACATGGCCGTCGAAGCAAATTTCCACATTTTGCTGAAAGGATATTTCGTTTCACCGGCAATCCGAGCTTCCCGCTCATAATAAAACGGCACCTGCTTATAACCGAGCCAGCTTATCAATCCCCTGATATATTTACCCCGTTCTTGAAAACGGTCGAATTGATCCATAATTTTCCGGTCGATCATACGGAAGTCACCGGTATCCAACGGAAAGCTGACGTCACTCATATAATTAAGCAAACGGTAAAATGCTTTTGAGGTAATTTTTTTGAAAAAGCTTTCCCCTTCCCTTGATTTTCGTACGCAATAAACTACGTTTGCATGCTCTTTTTCCTGCAATTCCAATATACCGGGAATCAGTTCGGGAGGATCCTGCATATCGGCATCGAGTATGACGGCCAGATCAGCGTCACAGTTATTGATACCTGCCGTTACGGCCGGCTGATGTCCGAAGTTTCTTGAAAAATGGATTACCTTTACCTGTGGGTCAGAGGCAGCTATACCATCCAGTAATTCCCGGGTTTTATCCCGGCTTCCATCGTTAATATAAATAATCTCAGTAGCAATAGGCACCGACTGCAATGCTTCCTTTGTACGACGGTATGATTCGGATATAACCAACTCCTCGTTGTAACACGGCACTATAACTGCAAGCTTCTTCATCTGCTTTTTATGACTTGAATGTATAAAACTTATTCATTACGAAATTAATAACCGTATAAAAAGCCATAGCCAGCAACTGGTTATAATAAGGATCGATCGACAGGTTGGCATTCAGATACATCAGCAAACCCAGTTGCATCAGGTAACAGATACCGAACACAACACCGAAACGGACGGCACTGCTCATCCAGCCCGCATCGCTATGGAACGTCCACTGCTTGTTCCAGATAAAACTGTTCAGTACCCCTGCCGCATAACCGACTATATTCGATACAATATCCGAACAACCGAGCAGCTTCATCATTATCCAAATAACGACAGCTGTTATAACGGTGTTCCCCACTCCCACTATACCATACTTAATGGCTTGTTTTACTGTTTCCATTCTTATTTATAATATCAGTGACTTCCTGTTGTGTCAGTTCCTTTACATTTGTTATTGTAAAGATGTCTGAAAGGAAATCGCCGTATTGGTTACATTCATTGATAACCTTGTCAAGGGTTAACTTGATGTCTGCACGTACCGGTATCAAAAACACCAGTTCCACATATTGCTCACCGATCGTCAGGCGCTCTATCTCGCAGTCGGCCTTCGGCAGGAAATAAGCGAACTCACGTTCTATGACTTTACGCTGATACTCCTGGAAAGGTTTACGATCCCTGGATAACATCAATACGTAAAAGCGCAATTTCTCACCTTTGCCTCCCAGCCCTGTCGAAATATATATTTGTTTCTCATCCGACAACTCCGACTCCAAAGAGATGCGGCTTTCCATCAAAGCCATATAAGCCCAGTTGCTCACATCTTCGTCCGGGTGCTGCACATAATCTTCCAGCATCCGGTAAGCTTTCACCTCGCGGGAAGTTGCCAGCATGGATAAAATATATTTCTTATAATCGGTTGTCGACTCCGGATTAGACAGACTTTCGCGGAAGGCTATATAATCCATATCGTTTAAATCCGGTTTTGCCCTTTCTTTACGAACCTGTTCGGAATACTTGAAATATTCCATCTGAAGTTCAACCGGAACGCGCTGTTCTAATATATGGAAATGTCCGTCCATCTTGCTAAAAGAGTCACGGAACTTCTTGAATACATCACCTTCTTCTTTCATAGACCTGTTTTTTTAGTTATATACTATACCCAATAAACAAGAAACTAAGACAAAAGTAAGGCTTTTTCCCGATATTTTTGGCATTACAGCATAAAAACGGGGATAAATGGCATTTTTATTTACCTTTTATCCCCAAAATCAGTTCAAATTATGCGAATCAAACGCCTGCATAGATCAGGAACCCCAAACCGACAACAAAAAACAGGAACATTCCCAAATTCAGATAACCGGAAGATCTGGGCGCTCCTTTAAATTCATGCCAGATCAGGATTCCCCATAGAGCCGAAACCAATGTTGCTCCTTGCCCCAAGCCGTAAGAAATGGCAGCTCCGGCTTTTTCAGAAGCAATCATACTGAATGACTGCCCTATACACCAGATCACTCCGCCTAATATCCCGACAAAGTGGGTACGGATATTCCCTTTAAAATAACCGGTAATAGAGACAGGGGCACCTTCTAACGGTTTTTTCATCGCAATCGTGTTAAAAAGAAAATTACTAGCAAATACGCCGAGGGCAAAAATAAAAACAGCCGTATAGGGTGTCAACTTGCCTGTTGCGGGAAAGGCAAAGTTTTCCAGATCCATGGAAGCAGCAACAAAACGATAAAAGAAAGCCATAATCACGCCGGCTGCAATAGAAATAAATATTCCTTTTCCGGAAACTTTCTTCGAGCCGACTAATGCTTTTTTATAAGCCAGTCCGTTCAGAAGGATCGCAACAGCAATCAATGCCACACCTGCAAAAATAAACAATGGCTCTCCTTTAGCGGCACCAAAATAATTGATCAGGACGCCCAAAACCAAAGCCAAACCAACTCCTACCGGAAAAGCGACAGACATACCGCATATGGCTATTGCTGCCGAAAGTAATATGTTCGAGGCATTAAAAATGATTCCTCCCAAAAACGCACTGCCGATACTGACCGGATCGGCCTGCATCAGATCGGGAATAAAACTACGGCCTTCGGAACCGATACTGCCCAGGGTAAAAGCAGAGATAACGGAGAACAAAAGAACTCCGATCACATAATCCCAATAAAAGAACTCGTACCTCCATGTCCTGGAGGCCAGTTTCTGTGTATTCCCCCATGAGCCCCAACACAACATGGTCACAACACAAAAAACAATTGCCAATGTATAACTTTGTACAATAAACATATCTTTACTATTTAGAACCAGGTTGATGCATCATATAATTTTCCAGCAGGGCAGCCATTGCACCGACATCATCATAATCTGGTCCCAAATCAGTATCCAGGATCAGACTGACAGGCTGCATGGTTATTTCCTGTACGGTTTTCTTCGGCGTGCTGTTACAGGATACCAACAGAGATAATACACAGATTAACAAAAATAGATATTTCATGATATTATTGATGGTTTGTTTTCAATGGAGTATCCGAATAAACAATCGCTTCACCGAAATTGACTGAAGCATCCGGATGGGGATTCAGCCATTTAAAAGTGACGGTGTGCAGCTTTTCAGGCAACTGATATTTCCAGAACAATTCATGGCGGCGGGTAATATATGAAGCGGGCAAATTGGCTGTTTCCACTAATTCCCCATCTATATACATTTCCACACGGGCAACATACTCGTTATCCCTGGCCTGCACATTCCCTTTAAAGACAATGCCTGTTCCTTCAAATGTAACTTCACCCACTTTTGCCACTTGTTTATTAACACCTATACGGTCTACCGGATATAATCCTTCGAAAGCCTTCTCCAATCTTACCGGAACAGGTTGCTGGCAGGAAATAAAGACGTCATCTCCTTCTATCTTCCCTCCGTTCCGTTCTACTACCTGCAAAGCCTGGTTAAAACTCATCCGGTAAGTCTTATTCAGAGAGATCGTAGTATAGGCAAAGTCCATATCCTCCACTTCTTTCAAGTTTTTCAACCAATATTCCGGAATCTTGTTGTACCCCAAAACAGTCCCTAAAAATCCTGCCGCAGAAGCCGGATTACAATCGGAATCCTGCCCGCAACGGGTGGCAATATCCATCGTTTTATAAAAATCACCTTCACCATACAACAAACCGATCAGGATATAAGCACTATTAATTACAGCATCAATATTGAACGGGACAAAAACACCATCCGGGCAACCGATATCTTCGCTCCATTTCTTTTCGCATTCAAACCAGGTACGTTTCCAATCATCCGGAAACTCTTTATGCCAGCGGATCACATCGTTCATACATTGATAATAACGGCTTTCTTCCGGAATCGTTTTAAGGGCCTCGGAAACTATAAACTCTATATCATCCGAAACAAATGCGAGCGAATACATGGCTCCCACATAAACGCCACCATACCAACCGTCGCCATAATTCATGATATGCCCGATCTTATCCGAGATCTCCGAAGCAGTATTCGGCATCCCCGGCGACATCAAGCCGGCATAATCGGCTTCGATCTGATAATCCAGGTCATCTCCATGCGGATTGTTCAGCCAATGGCCGGAAGCTGGAGGCATGATACCTTGCAGGATATTATAGCGTGCAGCCTGATTGGCATGCCATAGCGTATATCCGGCATTCGCAAATGCCACCGCAAAAGAATCGACAGGTGCATCCAAGCCCAAACGGTCGAAGACATCAACAAAAGTAAGGTCCATATAAACATCGTCATATAATCCCGGAACATTCTCATACCACCATTTTATATACCCGTCCGGCCAGACAATAGGAACATAATCCTGAATCATCGTCCCGTTATAGCGGAACTCCGTCGGCCCTCCGTATGTACAACCTATCGTTTGTCCGGCCCAGCCTCCTTTGATCTTATCCATCAGTTTGTCTTTGCTGATTGTAAAATCGTCAGGAACAACACTCTTGCCAGAAGATTGCCGAGTACACGATATACTTCCTATTAATACAATGATTATCACTATCGTTTCTAATATTTTTCTTTTCATGGCATAAGATTGTTTTTATGAGTAATCAAAAATATCGACCTCATTTCTATAAGGAGCAGAAGATTGAGCCCCCACACGAGTAACAGAAATAGCTGAGGCTTTACAAGCAAATTGCACAGCATCCTTTAGTGTACGCCCTTCAAATAAAGCAATAGTCAACGCTCCATTAAAAACATCTCCTGCAGCTGTAGTATCAATTGCTTCCACTTTTACAGCAGGAATCATTTCCACAATTGAATTACAATAAACTAAAGCACCTCTTGATCCTAACGTAATGATTACGTTCTGCACACCCATTTCCAGAATAGATTGAGCAGCCTTATAGGCGGAATCCTCATCTATTATTTTCACACCAGAAATCATTTCTGCTTCTGTTTCGTTTGGGGTAATCAAATAAAGATGTTGAAGTAATGTCGCAGACAAGAATTGCGCTGGGGCAGGATTCAATATAACTCGTTTCCTTTTTTTCCAGGCTGTTTCCACTACAAATTCCACCGTCTCCATAGGTATCTCTAGTTGCATCAGAATCAATTCTGCCTGATCAATAGCATCTTCTGCATTTGCCAGATCTGAAGATAATAAATTCGCATTTGCTCCAGATGCAACCACAATACAGTTTTCCGCATGAGCATCTACGGTAATTAATGCTACACCTGAGGGATTTCTTGAATCTGAGAAAATAAAAGATGTATCTATTCCTTCTTCTTCAAATAGTTGCTGAGACTGATGTCCAAATATATCACTTCCAGTTTTACAGATAAATGAAACATGTCCACCCAACCGGGCAATGGCCACCGCTTGATTCGCGCCTTTTCCTCCTGGATTCATAAAAAATGTTCCACCTAAAACCGTCTCCCCCGGACGAGGGAGATGGTTCGTTTTTATAACCATATCAGTATTGCTACTGCCAACTACCAATATGTTGTGTTTCTGATAACTCTTCATTCATATTCTTATGTTTTTAGCAAAAATTTTCCGATAAAATAGGAGAATAAAATTCATCCCTTTTGATAACGGCGAACATTCTCGCCACAAGTTTTGCCCGTAAAGCATTGATAATGGTCATT